>DATLUO010000050.1 GCA_035533075.1 Pirellulales bacterium
CACGAGAACGTGAAGAAATTGATCGGCCGACTGATCGAGGCCTTCACGGCGGAATTGAACATTCCGCTCCGCAGTTTCGGTGCCACCACCTGGAAGCGGCGCGATATCGACAAGGGACTGGAAGCCGACGAGTGCTACTACATCCACAGCCACGGCCGCGTTTCCAGCCGACCCGAAGTCGACCTTGCCGAAGATCCTCCGCCCGACTTGGCGCTGGAAGTCGTTTTCACCCACGGCGACGTGAACAAGATGGCGATCTACGCGGCACTGGGCGTGCCGGAAGTGTGGCACTGGGAAGACGGCGAGTTGCAGACCCTGCGGCTCGACGAGGGCCGATACGCGCCCTGCGAAACGAGCTTCAATTTGCCGATGTTGCGAGTCAAAGACTTGGAGGAATTCCTCGATCCCATGCTGGCGCTCGACGAATCGGCCTGGATCAATTCCTTTCGCGGGTGGGTGCGCGAGCGGTTCCGCTGACGTCGAAGCCGCGGTTGGGCCGGGCAGAAGGCAGGTGGCTTTGTTCCGCGAACGGCCGACGAGGTCGAAACCGGGCCGCTCGATTCGATCTATTTGGCGTTGGCTGCCGAGCGCGGCCGCGGCTTTTCCTCACGACCGACGCGCCGCTCACGCGCTGCTGTCGCCGTCGAAGTACTGACGTGAGTCCAAAATCGCGTTCCCGCGACGGCCTGAGAAGGCAATCCTCCTGAACCCTGAACCCTGAACCCTGAACCCTCCCGCATGCCTCGATCCAAAGAACCCGATACCGAAGAGTTGCTGGCGCGGGCCAAGAAGGGCGACGAGCGCGCGGGCGTCGAGGCGATCGCCAGGCAAAGAGACCGCTTGAAGAGCATGCTGACGCTGCGCATGGACCGGCGGCTGAAGGCCAGGCTCGATCCGTCGGACGTCGTTCAGGAGCCGATGATCGTGACCCCTCGCGAACGACGCCAAAAGGGTGTTACCATGCATACGGGCCAAATGGCATAGCGGCAGTCAGGCTTTGCGGCACTTCGGAAACTTCACAACATGGCATCAACCAATATCGACAGTGAAATCTTAACACTGCCCGAGGCGGCCGCGTATTTGCGGGTCTCGGAAGACGAAGTGTTGGAGCTCGCCAAGCGCTCTGAGTTGCCTGGCCGAAAGATTGGCCACGAATGGCGATTCCTGAGGGAAGCACTCGGCGATTGGCTTCGCCGGCCGTCTTCCAAGGAGCGGCTCTTGCGTCATGCGGGAATTGCGAAAGAGGACCCATACATGAAGGCCATGCTCGAGAACATCTATCAAGCTCGCGGTCGATCAATGATCGAGGACGGTGAATGATTCTGCTCGACACCGACATGCTGTCGCTGCTGCATGCCGGGTTAGAGGCCAGCGAAGCGCTCCTGGCTGATCTGCACATTGTGCCCGCGACGAGCGACGCCGCGGATGAGTTTGAGCGGCTGCGGCTGCGGCGGCAACGGAAATTGAAGAAGATCGGGAGACGCGACCTGCTGATCGCCAGCATCGCCCTCGCACATCGCGCGAAACTGATCACGCGGAACCTCAAGCACTTTCGCCAAATCGACGGCTTGACCGTAGAAAACTGGGCTGATTGACCCCATTTTCTGAACCCTGAACCCTTTTCTGACCCTGGATCCTTGCATGTCTGAACGGCCTGGGAAGGCCATCCTCCTTGCGAACCCTCAACCCTTGCGCGGCCGTCTTCCTCTCTGAACAAAAAGAAGGTCGCTGCGCGACAAGCCGAAGCGGCGATCAATCGCCGCACTCCAAAGAGACGATGCCGAAAGCCAAAGACCCCGACACCGAAGAGTTGCTGGCGCGGGCCAAGACGGGCGACGAGCGCGCGGGCATCGAGGCCATCGCCAGGCAGCGAGAACGGCTGAAGACGATGCTGGCGATGCGCATGGACCGGCGGCTGAAGGCAAGGCTCGATCCGTCGGACGTCATTCAGGAATCGATGATCGTAGCTTCACAACGCTTGGCTGAGTTCTTCCGGCAAGAGAACGTGTCGTTCTACGTCTGGCTAAGGTCGCTTACGTTCGAGCGGCTGATCGACATGCAACGGGCACACCTGTATGCCAAACGACGTAGCGTGTCGCGCGAAGAACGCAGCGTACTGAGCTTGCCCGACGAATCGGTGGCCGAGCTGGCCAGCCGGCTGGTCGACGTGGCCGCCGACCCGCGGGCGGGCCTGGTGCGCGACGAGGTGCGTACACGCGTGCGAAACTCGCTGGAACGGCTTTCGCCCGACGACCGCGAAGTGCTCGTGCTGCGGCACCTGGAAGACCTTTCGGTGGCCGAAACCGCCGGCGCCCTGGGAATCAAGGAAAGCGCGGTCAAGATGCGGGCGCTGCGGGCACTGAAGAAACTCCGCGAGCTGTTGCAAGAATAACCGCTTCACCGCATCAATCCACGCCGGCCAAGTAGCCCGTCCCTTCGTCGGGTGTAACTCCGACGATGACTTGCACTTGCCGCCGTTCCTCCTTTGTCAGGTGGTCATCGATGATTTGGCCGATCAGGTTCTGACGATCGATGGTCTCCATGCCGGAGAAACGGTCGGACGTGATGACCCCGATGATGCCGTCATGGTCGTCGAGCTTGACCGTAGCCGGCGCAGGGAAGCGTTTGACCAGCATTTTTTCCAGTTTCCGCACGAGCGGTGATTTCACAGTTGCCATTGCACCACGCCTTTGTCGATGAATGTCTGAGCGGAGCTCAAGAACCGCCGAGTCTGCTCTTTCAAATAATCTCCCTTGATTTTCTGGTGGCCCGTAATCTCCTTCAAGTGCGACCGCAGCCGCTCCTCAGACGCGAAGCGGTAATTGTTGGCCCAAAGCTTGAAGACTTCATTCACGGCTATTCGCAGCGTTCGCAGGTGCGCGTCAATTTGGGCGTCGGTCCATTGCGCGGCCAGCAGCTTATCACGATCGACTCGCAGCATTCCGCTGGCCGCGAACAGGCGCAGCAAGTTGTGCTTCTCATCAAACACCGGATCGCGTCGGCCTTTGAAGGCCCTCAGAAGACATTCAACCGCTACGCCGCCGACATAGATGGCCAAAGCAAAGCTGGTGCCCTCCCGATAGAGCTGCTGTGCTTGTCGCATTCGCTGCGTTGCCGTCTGGAAGTAGTGTTCAGGTGGAAACTCCATAGGCCTCATCGAAGCTCAAATCCTTCTTTGCGATCGTATTCCGGTATTTTACCATATCGGCTCGCTACCACAAAGAACGTTTGCCGCCAGCGCCGCCAGCCGCCAGCACTCTTGCTGTCGGCAGGTTGCGAAACGCATCCGTCGCGTGCTACCCTGACAGCCGCTCTCCAATCGTTATTTCGTATCCGATCCTCCGGCCGGTCCCGTGTCGCTCACTCATCCCGCCGCTCTCGCCTGGCTCGCGCTCGCCGTCCCCATCGTGATCTTCTACATCTTGAAGATCCGTCTGCGACGCGTGCCGGTGTCGACCATTCTGTTCTGGCAACAGATATTCGAGGAGAAGCAGCCGCGGTCCCTCTGGCAGCACCTGCGGCACCTGCTGTCGCTGTTGGTGCAGTTGGCGCTCTTGGCACTGCTGGTGTTCGCGCTGGCCGAACCGTTCTTCCCTTGGGAAGCCGTCGACGCACGGCGGCTGGTGCTGGTGGTCGACAACTCGGCCAGCATGCGGGCCACCGACGTGGCGCCCAGCCGGTTCGAGCAGGCACGCGACCTTGCCCGGCGATACATCGACCGCCTGCGGCCGCACGACGAAATGGCCCTCGTCGCAGCGGGCACGCAGCCGCGCGTCGTCTGCGGCCTGGCCGCACACAAGCGCACCTTGCGGCAAGCGCTCGATGCCATTGAGCTGAGCGACGGTCCAACCCGCGTGGCCGAGGCCGTGGAGCTTGCCCGGCGACTGGTGTCCGGCGGCGAAAACGGCCGCGTGGTCGTGCTCACCGACGGCTGTTTCGACGGTGCGGCCGCGTTGTCGGAAGCGAAAGACGTGGAGCTGGCCGCCGTAGGCAGCCCCGCGGCCAACGTGGGCATCACGCGGTTTCAGGTCCGCCGCAGCTTGCTCGACCCGATCGGCTACGAAATCCTGGCCGAAGTGCAGAACGCCTCCGCCGAGCCGGCCGAGTGCCGCATGGAGCTCGATCTGGACGAGAACGTGGTCGACGTCGTGCCGCTGGCGCTCAAGCCGGGCGAAGTCTGGACGCACGTCTTCGAGAAGACATCGGCCGAAGGAGGCGTGCTGAAAGCCCGCATCGAACACGACGACGCCTTGGCCTGCGATAACCTCGCTTGGGCCTTGCTGCCGCGCCGCGAGCTGCTGCCGGTCACGCTGGTGACCGATGGCAATCTGTTTCTCGAAAAGGTGTTCGAGGCCAACCCGCTGGTTAAGCTGACGGTCGTGAAAAAGCCGCCGGCCCAGATCACGCCGGGCACCATTACGGTGCTTCATCGGCAGGTTCCCGAACGGCTGCCGAACGGCCCGGTGTGGGCGATCGATCCGGCCGGCACGTGCGACCGCTGGCAGGTGGGTGAAAAGCTGGAGAACCCGATCGTGACGACGCAAGACAAAGACTCGCCGCTGATGGCCCACGTGCGGCTCGACAACGTGCTCATGCCCGAAGCACGCAAGCTCACCTTCAGCGGGCCGCCCAAGGTGCTTGTGGGGGCGGTCACGGGCGAGCCGCTCTATGCGTACCTGGAACGCGCCGCGGGCAATGTGCTGGTGCTGTCGGTCAATCTCGATCAAGGCGACCTGCCCTTGCGGACCGCCTTTCCGATCATGGCCACCAACGCCCTGGCCTGGTTCGCCGGCCATCGCGGCGAGCTGCGCGAATCGTTGGCCAGCGGCGCGATCGCCGAGGTCGAGCTGCCGGCCGGCGGCGCTTCGAGCGTAACGACGCCGGCCGCGAAAAATTCGTTGCTCCTCGCTCCCAGCGGAAAACGCCGCCCGTTGCCGGCGGGTCTGACAAAAACGACCATCGGACCGCTCGATGAGTGCGGCCTGTGGCAGATTGTTCGGGCAAACGACGACGCGCCGCCGCCGCCCGAAAAGCCGGCCCTGGAGTTGGCGTGCAACCTGGCGAACCGTCAGGAGAGCGACGTGCGAACGCCGGAAGCACTGTTAGAGAAGCAGACGCCGGTGACGGTCGCCGCCGGATTCTTCCTGCGGCCAATTTGGTTTTATCTGATTGTGTTCGCCTGGTTGTTGGCGGCGGTGGAGTGGTATCTGTATCAGCGGAGGTGGATCAGTTGAACCCTTGGTGGCAACTCGAGCTGACCGATCCCGCCTGGCTGGCCGCACTCATCGCGTTGCTGCCCGTGGCGTATTATTTCGTCCGCAGCCTGGTCGATTTTGCCCGCTGGCAGCGAGTCACGTCGCTCGTGACACGCCTGGTCATTCTGCTGCTTCTGGTGCTCTCGCTGGCCGGTCTGACACTCGTGCGGCCAACGCACGAACAATACGTCGTGTTTGCCATCGACCAAAGCCTGAGCGTGGGAGATGAGTCGAAAAAGGAGATCGACGCCTTCCTCGAAAAGTCGCTGCCGCACCAAGGCGCCAACCGCGTGGCCTTCATGCCGTTTGCCGCCGCGCCCGGCCTGCCGAGCGACCAAGCACCCGAAGGCGAAGGGACGCTCGACCGGCAGGGCACGAATTTGGCGGCGGCCATCGAAGCGGCCGCCGGGTCGTCGCCCCCGTCCTACGTGCCGCGGATCGTGCTTCTGAGCGACGGAAACCAGACCGAGGGCGACGCCCTACGGGCCGCACTTCGGGCGGAAGTGCCCATTTCGACCGTGGCCCTGAAGACGCGCACCGATCCCGAAGTGCAGGTCTCGCACGTCAGCGTGCCGGCGCAGGTCCGCGAGGGCGAGCCGTTTTACGTCGAGGTGGTGATCGACGGCAATCATGACGACGAAGGGCTGATCGAGGTCTATCGCGGCGCGCACAAAGTGGTCGGCGAGCGCCGCAAGCTCGCGAAGGGCGAGAACCGGCTGCGGTTTCAGCAATCGATTACGGACGAACGCTTGGCTGAGTACACCGTGCGCGTGAGCGGATTAAAGCAAGACACGCTGCTCGACAACAACACCGAATCGGGCCTGGTGTGTACGGCCGGCAAGCCCCGCGTGCTGCTCGTCGAGAGCGACCCCAAGCTGGCGCAGCATTTCGCCTGGGCGATGGAACAAGAGGAGATTCAGGTCGACGTGCGG
This sequence comes from Pirellulales bacterium, assembly GCA_035533075.1. Classification (NCBI taxonomy): domain Bacteria; kingdom Pseudomonadati; phylum Planctomycetota; class Planctomycetia; order Pirellulales; species Pirellulales bacterium. The sequence goes on from DATLUO010000050.1 coordinate 6,188, forward strand.
CCGCCGGAGGGCATGCCCGATGGCCTGGCCGACTTGCAGAACTACGAGCTGGTGATCCTCTCGAACGTGCCGGCCACGGCCCTTTCGCAGCGTCAGATGGAGATTGCCCGGACGTACGTGCAAGACCTCGGCGGCGGATTGATGATGCTGGGCGGCGAACAGTCGTTCGGGCTGGGCGGCTATTACAAAACCGTGCTCGAAGAGATTCTGCCGGTCCGCAGCGACTTCGAGAAAGAGAAGGAGAAGCCGAGCCTGGCGATGGTGCTGGTGATCGACAAGTCGGGCTCGATGGGCGGCGAAAAGATCGAGCTGGCCAAAGAGGCGGCCAAGAGCGCGGCCGAGCTGCTGGGCGGCGGCGACAAGCTGGGCGTGATCGCCTTCGAGGGCGACACCTTCTGGATCAGCGAGATGCAGCCGGCCTCGAACAAGGGGCGGATCATCGACGACATCAGCCGCCTGGAGGCGGGCGGCGGCACGAATATGTACCCGGCCATGGAAGAAGCCTTCGCCGCCCTGCAAAACACGGTGGCCAAGCTGAAGCACGTCATTATCCTGACCGACGGCATCTCGGCTCCCGGCGATTTCGAAGGCATCGCCAACGACATGGCCAGCTCGCGAATCACGATCTCGACCGTGGGCGTGGGCGACGGGGCCGACGAGCAGTTGCTGGAAGACATCGCCCGCATCGGCCAGGGGCGGTATTACTTTACCGACGACCCCACGAGCATCCCGCAGATTTTCGCCAAAGAGACGGTCACGGCCAGCAAGTCGGCCATCGACGAGCAGCCGTTTCTGCCGCAGGTGGTGCGGCCGACTCAGGCCCTGACCGAGATCGACTTCGAGGCGGCGCCGTTCCTGCTGGGCTATGTGATGACCCGCGTCAAACCGACGAGCGAGCTGGTGCTGGCCTCGGAAAAGGGCGACCCGCTCTTGGCCTGGTGGCGCTATGGGCTGGGCATGACGGTGGCCTTCACGTCCGACGCCAAGAGCCGCTGGGCCGCCGAGTGGCTGAGCTGGCCGGGCTACGGGAAGTTCTGGGCGCAGCTCGTGCGGCACGCCATGCGAAAAAGCGAAACCAAGGGAGTGCTGGTCGAGGTCAAGCAGCAAGGACGCCGGGCGACGGTCACCGTCGACGCCATCGACCCGGCCGGCCGCTACCTGAACCAGGCCGACACGGACCTGACGGTCATCGACCCTCAGCTTGGCAACCGCAAGTTGCCGATGACGCAAACCGCGCCCGGCCGCTACACCGCCGCGTTCGACGCGCCGCAGTCCGGGGCGTATCACCTGGAACTGGCCCAAAAACAGCAAGGGACAGTGACATATCGGCAGTCGCGCGGCTTGATGGTCGGTTATCCCGACGAACTGCGGCTGCGGCCGACAAATGAGGCGTTGCTCAAGTCATTGGCCGACGTGTCCGGCGGCGCCTTTAACCCGGTGCCCGGCGACGTGTTTGCCGAAACCGAGCGCACTGCCCAGCGCACCACGCCGCTTTGGCCCTATCTTTTGATGGCGGCGGCCAGCTTGTTGGTGCTCGACGTGGCCTTGCGGCGGATCGACCTCAATCGGGTGTTGAGCTGGATAGGACATAACTGACAAGTGGGAGCGGTTCGGATTGGTAATGTCGCTCAGTCGCAGCGTCGTAGCTGATCTGCTCGTGGTCGCCAAAGACGACTTTGAATTCGTCCTCCGTGCGGTGGCGAATCAGTGCTTCTTAACTCGAACCAGGTCACCCCGATACTGCCGATGCTGATTCGTCCGCTTTGCCGCCGTGACGTCCAGAAGTTTTGTTGCCGTCCGATTCCCCATCGCTGGCGAGATCTTGTTGTTCGACCATCCGCTGCCACACCTCCCAACGATGCACGGGGACATCAAGCGGCGCCTCAAAGCCAATTCGCACGCGGTCGCCTCGAACCGCGATAATGGTGACTTTGACCAGGCATGAATGGCCATCGGAGCTTGCCACGACCACGGATTCCTGAGATTTTCGCGATAAGACCAGCATTGCTGGATCCTCCATGTTAAGTTGGCTATTGTTGACCGTCAGAACCGCCGCCGCTCCAGCTTTCCGCCGGCATGCCATGGGCAAGCAGAAACACCTGAACGACGGTCCCCGACGCGAATGTCTTGACCACGATGCCGGTCGTCGGCTCGACATCGATGCTGGCCTCGGCGACGTCGACGCCGGTAATGCGCTTGATCTCCTTTCGCAGTGAGTCGCACGAGTCTTCGAATAGTCGCCGGTGGAGCTCCTGCACCTGGGCTGCACCTGTCGGGCTCTTGGCTAGCGCTCGTTCGGCAGGCGATAAGGCCTCGTGGAGCGTGACCACCACAGTGTCCTGTGCGAGCACCACGGTTACCGACTTGTGCGTGCGCCCGGTTCTCTCGTATTCATAGTCGCTGGCGGCGCGAGCGATTTGTTCCGCCATGCCTGGGTTAGCCTGTTTGACCACGGCGTGTGCCTCTCATTGACGATTCTCGTGTGTTTGCGAAACAAAAAAAGCCGACGTGGCCGAACACCCGGAGGTGTTCGACCACGTCGGCTTACTCTTAAACGAGCCCTCCGGCAAACGCCGGCTTGCTCTTCAATTAGTCATCCGACCAATCTTATATCGGCCTTCAGCCAAGCGCACTCGCTACGGGCTTGGACCGACCCATCCATTGTACGATGGCCGCCGGTCAAAGCAAGGCCACCATCTCTCAGGGCACGGCGTTGCGCCGGTGGCAGACCGCGCCGCCGACCGATACGATGATCGCACGCGGCGGATTGCCCATAAAACCTTGGGTCCGCTGCGACAATCCGGTTGAGTCATAGTCGTCGGGAGTTAAAGTGAGGCGTCGGGTGGTGCTCCGTTCTTCCACCGCCGTTGGCGATCGTCGGCGGGGCTTGCATTTCCGGGACGCCCTTAACCAGTGGGTGCCCGTCGTCGCACCGCGCGCGCTGGCCGCGAGCGTCTTTCTCGCTGGCGCCATGCTTCTCCTGTCTGGCGCCATGCCGGCCTCGCACGCACGGCTGCAACTTCTCCGTCGAGTGCTGCCGCTATCGGTGATCGAGTTGTCTCATTTCCTGGCCAGCATCGAAGGTCTGCTGTTGATGGTTCTGGCTCGTGGCTTGCAACGGCGGATCGACTCGGCCTATTACCTGACGGCACTGGTGCTGGTTTCGGGCGTCGTCCTGTCGCTGCTCAAGGGCATGGACGTCGCAGAAGCGCTCATTTTGGCTGTCATGCTGGTCGTGCTGCTGCCTTGTCGCCGTCACTTCTACCGCCAAGGCGTCTTGCTCACCGAACGATTTACTTTTCGCTGGTACGTCGCCATTGCGTTGGTTGTGGCCTGTGCCGTTTGGCTGGTGCTGTTCGCCTACGGGCAAGTCGAGTACAGCGACGAACTGTGGTGGCGTTTCGCGCTCGATCAAGACGCTTCGCGCTCGCTGCGTGCCGTCGCGGGCGTCGTACTGCTCGTATTTGTCCTCACAGCGACGGGCTTGCTGCGAGCCAAGCCGCGTCTGCCGGGCAAGCCGACGCCCGAAGACTTGCGGACGGCCCAAACGATTGTCGCCGCATCGCCCGACGCGTCGGCCAACCTGGCCTTGTTGGGCGACAAGCACTTTCTGTTCAACAAGGAACGGACGGCACTCGTCATGTTCGGCGTCGAAGGGCGCAGTTGGGTGTCGTTGGGCGAGCCCCTGGGCGATCCCCTGGCTGCCAAACAACTGGCTTGGGACTTCGTCGAGCTTTGCGACGCGGGGGGCCGCTGGCCGGTGTTCTACAAAGTCGACGAGGAACGGCTCTCGACGTACGTTGAAATGGGACTGACCGTCGTCAAGCTTGGCGAAGAAGCCCGGCTGCCGCTGGCCGATTTCAACCTGGAGGGGAGAGCACGCCGGCACTTCCGCGAGATCAATAACCATCTCTTGCAGGATGGTTGTACGTTTGAGATCGTCGAACCGGAGATCGGCAATGCCTTGTTGACTGAGTTAAAGGCGATTTCGGATGCCTGGTTGGCCGAACGAAATACCGCCGAAAAGGGCTTCTCGCTCGGTTCATTCGAGCCCGACTATGTGCGCCGCTTTGCGATCGCGCTGGTCCGCCATCGGGGTCGCATAATCGCATTCGCCAATGTCACACGCGGCTTCAACCGGAAGGAGCTTTCCGGCGAGCTGATGCGCTATCTGCCCGACGCACCGTCGGACGTGATGTCGTTCCTCTTTATCCAACTGATGTTGTGGGGCCGGCAGCAAGGGTTCGAGTGGTTCAACCTGGGCATGGCTCCGCTTTCCGGCATCGAAGCCCAGCCGCTCGCGCCGCTCTGGAACCGCTTTGCCGCGGCCCTCTATCATCACGGTGAGCACTTTTATCATTTTCAGGGCCTCCGCGAATACAAGGAGAAATTTCATCCCGTATGGCGGCCGAAGTATCTGGCGACGCGTGGCGGGCTCGCTTTGCCCGTTGTGATGGCCAACGTCGTCACGCTGATCTCCGGCGGCCTGAAGAGGTTGGTCATGCAGTAGCCGTGCGATCTTCGGAATGCCGTTGAGTCGTTGTGTCAGGTTGAACAGTCGAAAACTGGGGTGGCTATGCGCACCGCCGGCGAAGATTACTGCTCTGCTTCGACTGGTTCGCCCTCTTCCAGCGAACCGCTGTAAGAAAGCACCACAGCGGCATCTTCGCTCAGACCGCCCGTCACCTCGGCGCGAATGCCGTCGTCGCGGCCGATGCGCACGTGCTGTTTGTGGGCCACGTGGCCATGCACGACGTAGATCGTGCCGTCGTCCTGTTCGGTGCGCTCGTGCAGGGCCGCGGAGGGTATCGTGAGATGCTCGGTCGGCGGCTCCAGCAGAATCGTCGCCGCGCCATACATCCCTTCGCGCAACCTGCCGCTGGGATTCGGCAAGTCGATTTCCGCTCGCATGGTACGGTTCGCCGGATCTTCATACTCTGAAAACCGGGCGATGTTGCCGCGAAACTCCTCGCCGCCGAGCGCATCGACCCGCACTACCGCCTCGTCGCCGCGGTCGAGATACGGTACATCCATGTCGCGCACGTAGACGACCACGCGCATCACGTCGGTGCGTGCGACAGACAGCAGGGGAGTCGTGTCTCCTTGGTCGGCCGAACGAATGAAGGCGCCGCGGTGGTAGTTGCGATTTGTGATCACGCCGTTGTACGGCGACGTGACCTGGAGATAATCAGCCTTGATCTGGGCGAAAGTTTCGGCAGCTTCTTTGACGCGCTGATTGGCCCGCGCCGAGGCCAGGCCGGCTTTTGCCCGCACGACTTCGGCGATCGCTCGCGCCAAGTCGGCTTCGGCCGTTTTGACGGCGGCCTCGGCCTCTTTTTCGGCCGAGATGGCCGATTCGTATTCCTGCTCTTTTTCGTCGGAGAGTCGATAATCGATGGCCCGTTTTCGGACCAGTTCTATGAAACGCACGTACTCCTTTTCGCGGAACTTACGCGCGGCGGTATACTTGCCCACATGCGCTTTCCGCTGGTTCACGACGGCCTCGGCGGCAGTGACATCGGCCTCGGCGGCGGTGATTCGGGCGGCGGCGAGCTGTACATCGGCCTTGGCCTCTTCGACCGCCGCGGCCGCTTGTTCCACTTCTTGCTGCCGCTCAGGATCGAAGATCTCGGCCAGAACTTGCCCACGCTCAACCCGGTCGCCAATATCGACCGCCTGACCCGTCAAATATCCGGAGGCTTTGGCGTACAGATCAGCATGTTCAAAGGCGTGCAAGACGCCCGGCTGAGTGGTGGTACGCGCCAGGCCGCCTTTCTGAGGATGCACCACCTTCACCTTCAACCTGGCGGGATCAACCGAAGTGGAATCACTTGAGTTGGCACCGGTTTGAGACCGGGTGGCCGAACCGCTCGCTCGCGATACCGAAGTGGAATGGTCGTCGCGGGCCGTTGCCAAGTAAGCGATGGCCGCACAGACGGCTGTGGCCAATACGACCGACAGTACCCACATCGACCAGCTGCGGCGGCGGGTAGCCGGCGAGGACCGATCGGCGTCGGTGCTCCTCTGGGGGCGAGCTGCTACGGACGGTACGAGGGTGCTTGCCGAGGCCATATCATCGGCCCTCCACGGAAGGATTACGTTGAGCCCGCGCATTATTTTCTTCTTTTTTGTCCGATCGCCCCTCGTGGACCATAATCGCGTAGAGACAAGGCACAACGAACAGTGTGGCCGGCTCGCCGGCGAGCAAGCCGCCGAGCACCGCGCGGCCAAGCGGCGCATTGGCCTCGCTGCCCTGCTCGAGGGCCAAGGCCGTGGGAATCATGGCGAAAAAGGCGGCCAGGGCGGTCATCGTCACCGGACGCACCCGCAGGCGCGCCGCCTTGCGAATCGCCTCAAAGGGCGAGAGCTTCTCGGTCTGTCTTAGTTCTTGCGCCACGTCGGTCATGAGCACTGTGTTGGCCACCTTGATGCCCACGCTGAAAATGATGCCCAACAGCGACTGCACGTTGAGGGAAGTGCCCGTAATGTAGAGCATCGGCAGTACGCCCAGCAGAATGAGCGGAACGCCCAACAGTACGCACAAAGGCACGACGAACGATTTATCCAAAGCCACCATCATGAAGTAGATCAAGATCGAAGCCAGCGTAAGTCCGACGGCCAAATCGCGAAAGGTCTGCTTCATGCGCGCGTATTCGCCGCTGAGCACAATCTCGGTGCCCTCTAAAACCTGCTTCTCGCTCGACGCCGGATCGTAGGCGTGCCAAGTCGTGCCCAACTCTTCGCTGCTCTTGTCCTTGTCTCCCTTGTGCTCGCCGAATTCGTCGATGATGCGATGCACGTCGTCGGCCACGTGGCCCAGATCGCGCCCCTCGACGCCGATGTTCAGATCGATCGACGGCCGGATATTGATATGCGTGATTTCGGGCGGAGAGGTGGTGCGCGTGATGTTCACCAGGTTGGCCAGCGGCACCGGCGCGGCGATGGTTTCCCGATCGCGAATCACCGGCGCGGTCAGTTCCGGCGCGCGGTGCATCGCTGCCCGGTGATCGAGTTTCCATTGGTTGACGCCGGTCACCGGAATGTCGAGCAAAGTCTCTATCGATTCGACGTCTTCCTGCGGATATTGCACGCCGACGAAGTATTGATTGCCGCTGACGGAGTCGATCCAGAAGATGTTTTTGTTGAACTGGATGCTGGAGTTCAAGGCCGCGATCACCGACTTCATGACGTCTTCTTGCGATACGCCCAGATCGGCCGCCTTGGCGCGGTCGACCGCGATCTTGTAGGTCGGATAATCGAGGCGTTGCAAAATGCGGGCGTCGACCACGCCGTCGACCTCGGCCACCTTGCGGCGAATGAGATCGGCGATTTTGTGCGACTGCTCTTTCTTCTTGCCGGTCACCCGCACGTTGATGGGCGTCGTCTTTCCTTCGTTGAGCGCGCTGCGGATGAGCCCGCCCGCGTTGAACGAAAACTCCAAATCGGCGAACTTTTTCATTTGCGCGAAGCCCTGGCGCAGCATGCGCACGTAGTGCTGCGCGGTGTTGTCGCGTTCGTCGGTGAGCTGCACGCGCACGATCGCGTCCATCTTGGCGGCGTTTTTCGTGTAGCCGCTCGACCAGTCGGGCGTGACGCCGATTTCCGACAGAATCAACCGCAGGTCGGCCTGGGGTATCCTTCGCTTGATGTACTCCTCGACCTCGGCCACTCGGTCGTTCATCGTACGCAAGCGCGTGCCGCTCTGGCCGCGCACGTAAATCTCGAAGGCCCCAGAGTCGACTTCGGGAAAGAATTCGCGGCGCAACGGCAGCGCCAGCACGGCGATCACGGCCACCAGTAAGCTGTAGCTCACGATCACGGTCAGCCAGCGATGGGCGAGCACCCAGTCGAGCAGCCGGCCGTAACTCTCGATCCAATCCTCGATGCCTTGCTGCCACTTCTTGAAGCCGCGGTGCAAGAGGCCGCCGCGTTCCTCGTCGCCCTTTTCTTCTTGTTGCTCGGGTTTGAGCCAGGCTACCGCGCAGGCCGGTATCAGGGTGCGCGAGAGAATATAGGCCGTGGTCATGGCGAAGGCCACGGCCATGGCCATCGGCCGAAAAAGAAACGAAGTGACGCCCGGCATCAAGGCCAAGGGCGAGAGCACCATCAGCGTGCTCAGACTGGAAACCAACTCGGGCAACGCGACCTGGCTCGCGCCCTCAATGGCGGCCTCGCGCACCGGCTGGCCTTGCTCCAAAAAGCGATCGGTGTTTTCCAGGCAGATGATGGCGCTGTCGACCATCGGGCCGATGGCCAGAGCCAATCCGGAGAGCGTCATCACGTTGATCGTTTGCTGGCAAACGAACAACATTGCCAGGGCGGAGAGCACCGAGATGGGGATGGTCATCACCGCGATGGCTGTCATCCGCGGCCGGCCGAGGAACATCAGGATCACCAACGAGCAGAGAATCGCCCCCAAGGCGCCTTCCACGGCCAGGCTGTGGATCGACTGCCGCACATAGACCGATTGGTCCATGATCATTTCCAGCTTGATGCCGGGGCGCGTCAGGCGGCCCGCCATCTCGGGCAGTTTGGCACGCAGCTCATCGACCACCCTCACGGTGCTGGCGCCGCTCTGACGCATGACTGGAATATAGACCTGTTTCTTGCCTTGCACGCGGACGATCGTGGTTTGGATCATCGACGAATCGGTCGGCTTGGCGACGTCGCCCACAAAGCCGCGGTTGCCGTGCTCGGTGCGCAACGGGATGGCCGCCATTTCCTCCGGCTGCGGAAACAGCGAATTGCTGTCGAGGAAATAATCTTTGTCGCCCACGATCAATTCGCCGGTCGGCAAAAAGACGTTCGACGAAGCGACGGCGGACATCACGTCCAACGGCGCCAGCTTGCGGGCCTGCATCTGTTGCCGATCGAGATAGATCTGCACTGCCCGGATTTTGCCGCCGAACACCACGGGCGCCACCGCCCCGTGAACCCCCATGATCTGATTGCGCACTTCGTAACGGCCGACGTCGTACAGCGTCTTTTCGCCATATTGCGGGCTATCGAGCGCCACCATGCAAATCGGCGTGCTGCTGGTCGGATCGAACGAGAGCACCACCGGCGGCAGCGTGCCCGGCGGCATCATCGGCACCACCGATTGCGCCAGCGATTGCACCGTGGTGATCGCCTCGCCCCGATCCGTGTTGCCAAAAAAGTAGTTGTAAACGACGCTGGCCCCCAAAATGGAACGGGACTCTTGTCGCTTCAGTCCCGAGGCCATGTTTGTCCAGCGCTCGATGCGGTTGGTGATGTCCATCTCCACGTCCGAGGGCGGCATGCCGCTGTAGAACGTGAGCACCATCACCGCCGGGCTGTTGAAGACCGGCAAAATGTCCATGGGAATCTGATGAACGCTCAAGCCGCCCAACAGGACGATCGTCAGGGCGAAGACCGTGACTGCATGCTTGTTCTTGATCGACGCCAGGATCAATCCGCGCATGGCCGGCCCTACTTTCGTAAATTTGCTTGACGACGTTGCGTTGCGAGCCAGTCCTGGCCCATCTCGCGAGTCAGCCCTGCCAGGGACCCATCGATCACGCTTGGCAAAGGCGTGCCGGCTCGCTCCCGCTCAATCCCTCGGTCGACGAGACGCTTCGTCTCGCCGTCCCACTTGCCGCTTGCCAGCCCGTTGGCCAAGGCGGCATAGTACCAAACACGCGCGTCGTTTGGCCGCTCGTACTGCAAGCGATGGAGCAGCTCGCGGGCCTGCGCATAATGCCCCTCGCGGAACCGCGCGATTGCCAGCTTCAGCGTGGCCTCGTTCGCCGGATCGGCGTCCACGTAGCGGCCCGGCGCCGAAAAACCGCCCTCCGCCGGCGCCACCTTGGTCACGGTGGGCACGTCTTCGCCCGACACCTGGTCCTTGAGCGTCTTAAAGTCTTCTTTTAGGCTCGAAAATCGCTGTTCAAGCTGCCGCAGCTTGGAGGGCAGGTTCGCCACCGGATCGATGGCACGCTCGAGGTCGGTCATCTGCATCTGTAAAGTGTGCAACAGCGCCGGGGGCTCCTGCTGCGGTTGCGTGATCCTGTCGATTCGACTGCCGAGCAGATCGATGCGGTGGGCGAGATGCTCGAGTTCTTTCTCGAATGCCTGGGCGTCGGCGGCCGAGTTGAAGCCGGGAATATCGGAAGCTGAAACGCCGCCTTCGCTCGAGCCTTCCTCGGAACGCGATTTGCCCTCGCTTGAAATGTTGCCGCCCCCCTTAGTTCCACCTCCTTCGTTTCCATCTATCTCATCGCCCGCGTCTTTTTTGCCCGCCCCCTGGTCTTGCACGGCGGACTTCGCCGGATCGAAAAAGATCAAGTATCCCCAGGCGCCGGCGGCGCCACAAACGAGAGCCACGGTGCCGGTGATCAGAAGGGTCTTCCAGTTAGGGGTGCTGATATTTTTCTTCCCTGGGCCACTTTGATCGTTTTCAGATCCCTTTTTGTGATGGTTTTCGTTGTTGCAGTCCCTTTCGCCCTGGTGAGCTTGGCCCCGCCGCGTCTCGTTTTCGCGCTCTTGCCCAGAGTTCGTTTCGGCCGGTTTGTCGCGCTGTTGCTCGACGACGACGCCGGCGCCGGGTTCCGACGGCCGCCGCTTGGAATCGTTTTGTTCGCCAGCCATATATCACCCGTTAACAACCATCAGCGTGTGAGAGACCGGCGACAATAGTAAATTGCAGACTGCCTCGACGACGCTGTACCCGCAACGCTGATCGTCGCTCACTTTGCGAACGACGTGCCCAACGTTGCCTTTGACGACGCACGGTTGCGAATTAGACTACAAACCAGCGGTGTTCCGGCGGCTTCGTGGTCTGCGAAGTCATCCTGCACTCGCCTTCGCCCCGAGGCGTCCTTCACGCTCGGCGCGCTTGCGAGCGCGCCGCGCGCGGAAACGCACAGCGTGACGGCTGGACCATGAATCGTTTGGTCCGTGTGCGCCGCGCCCATTTCAGTCCGTCGGTGTAGACACCTTGTTAGAAACCACCGCCACGGCCGTACAACATCGAATTGCCGAAGGCGCCGCCGTAGCCGTAGGCCGGATAGCCGCCGCCGCTGTAACCGTATCCGCCGAGGTTGTTGTATCCGTAGAGCGGGTAGCCTCCGCCGTAATAGTTCAAGCTTCTGCCCAGACCGTAGGGGAGGCCGCCATAGGCCGTGGCGTAGCCGCCGTAGTACCGCGGATAGCCGTAGCCACCGGCATAGCCGTAGCCACCGTTGAGGTACTGATTCACCGCCGCGCGGGCGATGATCCTGCCGCCCTGGGCTTCCGCCGTGGAGGGAGTGAGGGCCAGCCAGCCGGCGATGCCCAACGAGATCAAAATACAGGTTCGTAGTCGATGACACATGATCGGTTCCTTTCAGAAGTAAATGTGAAGTTGGGGAAGGGCTTTTTGCAATTTGTCGACACCGGTTTCCGAGACCGGCGCACCGGCCAGATCGAGCGATTCCAATTCGGACATTCGCCGCAATTCTTCAAGGCCCGCGTCGGTGACTTGAGTGTGGCTCAGGTCCAGGTGCTTGAGGCCGGTCAACTTGCCCAGGCGCGCCAGACCGGCGTCGCTCACTTGACTATGGCTCAGCTCGAGGGATTCGAGCTTTTTCAGGCCGCCCAGATATTCGAGGCCGGCGTCGGCCACTTCAGCGCCCAGCGCCAACGACCGCAGGTTGATCAGACCTTTGAGCTTTTCGAGGCCGCGGTCGGTGACGTGGCCCTGGGCCAGGTGCAGATCGCGGAGATCGCCAAACGCCGCCAGGTGCTCCAACCCTTCGTCGGTCACGTAGGGGCCGCTGAGGCGCAGCGACTCGAGGTGCTGAAAGCCTTTCACCTGCTCCAGGCCGGCACCGGTGACTTGCGTGCCCGTCAGCGACAGCGTCTCTAGTTTAGTCAGCCCGCCGAGCTGCCTGATGCCCGCGTCGGTGATCTGCAGACCGGCCACGATCAGCGTATCGAGCTCGCTCAAGCCTTTCAGATGGGCCAACCCCTTGTCGCTGATTTGATAGCCGTGCAGCGACAGGGTTTGCAGGCTCGTCAAGCCGGCCAGCGAAGCCAGTCCTCGATCGGTGATGTTTCCGCCGGCCAGCACCAAGTGCTCCAGTTGGGTGAGGGGCTTGAGGTGTGCCAATCCGGCGTCGCTGAGATGGTCGCCTTCCAGCACCAACGTCTTGAGCGCGGGCAATTCCGCGAGCGCCTCCAGCCCGGCGTTCTCGACCCGCGCGCCGCGCAGGTCGACGGCTTCGAGTTGGGCAAGGTCCGCGAGCCATTTCAGTCCGCTGCCGGTAACCTGCGTGCCGTGCAGGTGCAGCGACTCCAGATTCGACAACCCGGCTAGGTGCTTCAAGCCGGCGTCGGTTATCCGCGGAGTGTTGAGCACCAGTGCCTTGAGGTGTTTCAAGTTTTTGAGCGACGCCAAACCGGCGTCGTCGATCTCATAGCCGACGAGATCGAGCGATTTGAGCTTGTCGAGCTTGGCCAGACATTGCAAACCGGTGTCGGTGACCTTCGCGCCGACGAGCACTAGCGTTTTCAGTTCCTTCTGTGAGGCGAGCATCTCGAGTGCGGCGTCGCTGACCTGGGGACCACGCAAATCGACGGCCACGACCGGGCTGCCGGGTCGCTGTTTGTCGCGGTGGACGTAGCCGCCCAGCTTCTTGATTTCGGCCTGGAATTGATCTGCTTGCCCGGCGACGCCTTTGCGTTCATCCGCCTTCAGCGGCAGTCGCGTCAAGAGCGAAAGTGCCGCTACGAGTAATAGGGTAGTGCGAAGTCTCATGGACTCCTCCTTGAAGGAAGTGGTGGTTGGGGGTTGTCGGTTCATACGTCATTGTTTAGGGTGCCACGGTATCGCGAAGACGGGCATGGCCTGCTTCGACGGGCTGGGGCGCCAGACGACCATTGCCACGATGCCGCCCGCGGGTGACCGTGCGTAACGCGTCCATGACCTCGATCGGTATGGCAAGCAGCACGGTGTTGGAAGCCGTCGGTCCCAAGCCGTCGATGGTCTGTAATGTCCTAAGCTGCATGGCGCCAGGGCTGGCCGCCATCGTCTTGGCCGCCGCGGCCAGATTGGTCGAAGCCTCGCGGTCGCCCTCGGCTTTGGTGATGGTGGCCCGCTTCTCGCGCTCGGCCGATGCCTGTCGCGACATCATTTTTTTGAGTTCCTCGGGCATGTCGATGTCCTGAATCCGGATGCCCGTAACCTCCAGGCCCCAGCCCACGATGTCTTTCTCGACGTTCTTTCCGATCTCTTTGCCGATCGCCTCGCGTTCGACCAGGAGTTGATCGAGGGTCATCTGGCCGATCACGTCGCGCAACGAGGTTTGCGCGTACTGCGCGATGGCATGACGATAATCTTGCACCTTGATGACCGCATCGGCCACGTTATCGACCTTGAAGAAGAACACGCCGTTGATGGTCACCGGCACGTTGTCTTTGGTGATGACTTGTTGTGCAGGAATATCCGTCACGCGAATGCGGATATCGACCATTCGCACCTGATCGACCAACGGGATCACGAAGAACAGCCCAGGGCCGCGCGTGCTGTGGTACTTGCCAAGTCGAAACACCAGCCCTTGCTCCCACTGGGCGGCCAATTTGATGCTCGACGAGACGGCGGCGGCGGCCACGAACCAGACGACAGCCACCGCGATGCCCGCGATCGGATTGGCCAACGCGATCAGCAACGCGAACGCCGCGCCGATGAGAAGCAGAACCGCGAACGCCAGACTCGAAATGTAGTTAATCATAAAAGCTCTTTTTGGGTTTCAATAGGGATGCATACGTTTGGCGACCTCCAGCAGGTCGGCCGCCAGATTGCCAAGCTCACTGCCGACGGGCACAAAGACCCCGAATCGACCGAACGCCAAGCAATTTTCGTTGCGCGAAATGAGCACGTTGTCGGGCACGGGCGCCGTATACCTGCGGTCCAGCTCAGGCGCACAGTCGATCCATAGCCGGCCGCTGAGCATGAACGTTCTGCAAAGCGGCAGCGAGCTCACTTCGTTGTCTCCATTCAGCAAGAAGACATCGATGTTGGCATCCGTCACGTCAGCCAACGTTGTCTTATTGAAAAATCGCACGCACTACCTCCTTGGCTGCGAAGATCGGGCGTCGTCCTCCGCTCGACGATCGAAATCTGCCAAGCCGAGCAGTTTTCAAGTCTCACCCGCGTCGGCCCACAGCGGCGGCGACGATACGGACGGAGGCGATGTCCACACGGCGCGACCGCAACGAGCACAATAATGAAGCTCCTTGCTCGCTCCTCCAGGGAGCGTTTCGCCATAAGCGGCGGCCAGGCACAGATCGTGGTGGCCGCGGAGCAAGCACATCAAACGTTCAAACCACATCGAAGTCATGACCGGTTCCTTTACACTCCAACTTCGGCCGGTTCGCAATGAACCGCGGTTGTCTTGGCTTGAGTCTGCCCCAGGATGTTCCTGGCCCGTTCGACCTCGTCGGCCGTTCCGTGGGCAACCAGTAGAAGCTTGCCGTTCTTCACCTCGGTCTCGTACTGCACGACGCTGTTCTTTGGAATGCCGATGCTGTAAAGTCCGGCGCCGAGCGCGGAGAGCCCGCCCGTCACGACGGCGCCCTCGAGCGCTCCGACAATCCACCCCACAAGTGGCCCGGCCACGAGCAGTTGACCGACGCCGGGCACCCAGAAGAAGGCGGAACCGAACAACAGCCCCCAGAAGCCGCCCCAGAACGCCCCCAGCTTGCCCCAGTAGGCCATGCGGTCGCCGGCGGTGTAGTAGCCGACGACGTGCTCTTCCGTGTGATAGTCCTTGCCGACGATCGACAGCTTCTGCATGTCAAAACCATCTCGCTGCAGCTCGCGGATGGCGTTTTCGGCCTGTTCGTGCGATTCATAGACCGCGACGACGGAGTTCGTGTTAGACATTTTGAGTTTCCTCCCATTACCTTTCGTTGTTTCATAGCGAAACAAAAAAAGCCGACGTGGCGGAATACCCGGAGGTGCTCCACCACGTCGGCTTACTCTTAAACGAGCCCTCCGGCAAAAGCCGGGTTGCTCTTCAACTAGTCATCCGACCAACTTTGAATCAGCCTTGAACCAAGCAGTTAGCTACGGCACTCGGCTGACGCGTGCATTGTAGGGGAACCGGCGAGTAATGCAAGGTACTAACCGGCTGGATTGCATCATGATCCCGATGCCTCGTTCGGGCTGGGATTGTGCCAACAGCCGCTTGAAGCGATGATCGCGTCCGCCTCTTTCGGTCCCCAACTACGGCGTTTGTAGGGGCGGGCCCGGTGGTGGGTCTTCAGCACGGGATCGACCACCGCCCAGGCGGCCTCGACCGCGTCTTCGCGGGTGAAGAGCGCTCCATCGCCGGTCATGGCGTCGCCCAACAGCCGCTCGTAGGGCGATTCCTCCCCGGGGCGTTCTTCAAGCAGGAAGAGCTCACGCTGGTCCCCGACGAACTCCTTGCCGGCGAGTTTGACGCGCGCGGCGAGGGCGACGGCTGAGCTGGGCGAAAGCCGGAAGCGCAAGTAGTTGGCCCGGCCGCACGTCGGCGCTGAGTCGGCGAACAGCCGCTGCGGCGGCGGCTTCAGCTCCACCAGGATCTCGGTCGCGGTTTCGGCCAGGTATTTGCCGGAGCGCAGGTACCACGGCACCCCTTCCCAGCGCCAGGAGTCGATGGACAGCCGCAGAGCGCAGAACGTCTCGACGTCGGAGCTCTTCGCCACGTCGGGCTCCTTCCGATAGCCGGCGTACTGGCCGCGCACCAGGTCGTCGGGCGTCAGCGGGCGCATGGCTTGAAAGACCTTGACTTTCTCGCTGTGTACGGCCCCATAGTCCCTGTCGGCCGGCGGCTCCATGGCAAGCAGCGCGACGACCTGGAAGAGGTGGTTCTGCACCACGTCGCGCAGGCAGCCGGCCGTTTCGTAAAACCCGCCGCGGTCCTCCACACCGAAGTTCTCGGAAAGGGTCACCTGGACGCTGGCCACGTAATTACGGTTCCAGATCGGTTCCAGAAACGTGTTGGCGAAGCGGAAATAGAGGATATTCATGATCGCCTCACGCGATGTCAGTCCGCCAACGGGGAAAGAAACGCGTCGGGCTGCCACCTGGCTGCCGCATCACCCGCGGAGCTTCTTGATAAAACGCTTAAAGACGTTGATCGTGAAAATGAATGCCTTGAGGCCCAGCCCGATCAACGCGGCGCGCCACGCGTAAGGCCAAAAAAGAGCGACGATTCCTCCCGTGGCCAAAAGAGCGCCCAGCATCAATAAAAACCTCTGGAAACTGCCGGTGCTTTCGGCTTCACGCTGCAATTGCTCGAACTGCTCGGCGGAGGATTCATCATCGATGGCGATGGCGTCGGCCTGAACCGCGAGGCGGAGGAGGATCTGGGCGCGTAGCACCGTTTGGCTGAGACCCATCGCGAAGCACGCCAAGGCCAGGAAGATCGGCGCTCCTACCCAAAGGTCGAGATTCGCCGCGAGCAAAAGCCACACGCCGCCTGCGATCAACCCCAGAAAGACGATCGCCAGCAGACGGTCGGACTGGGCGTCGAGCCGAATCGCATTCTGGGTGCAGTCGAAGTGCAACCGGTCCAGTGCGCTCTCGTCTTCGAGTTCCTCGACGACCCGTGTCGCGGCGTCCGCCCAGGCCATCGGACGGTGCTGCTGTTGCCGCTGCCTTTTTTTTCGCATTTCCGCATCCTTACGTCCATAACGCGCTCTCAAACGGAGCGTGATCGCAGCCAGCATACCACGTCACGAGCCACGTCGTCGAGGGACTCGCGCCGCGGGCCGCGACATTCGAACCACTTGCGGCGTCTGCGCGATGTCGGCATCGGGCAGCGGACTGAGGCAGTCGTCCCGCGCAGCTCGCGCAAAAAATTGCCCAGAGAGATGTGCCCGACCGCCCCATTCGCGTCACCGTCATCTCGCACCGCCTTTCGGATGGCGCGAGGGCAATCGGTTTGGCGCAAGAATTCATCGGCGAGCCGCTCGCCGAGATCCGTTGAGTCGCCTTGATTTTCTCCTGCCGTTCTCGTTGGCGGCCATGTTGGACACCCTCTTCTGGTAAGCCAGCGTTAACCAGACGACCGCGGCCTCGCTTAGAGTTGCCACGAAAGCAGCGGCATTGGTCGCTGGTTGAGTTTGGGCCCAAAAACGCTGGTGCGCAAAGCCACGAACCAGGTGGAGGTCATGATTACGTTGGCCATGGTGGCGGGGGGCTATGCCTTGGCGGGCGCCCTGGGCGTTTCGGGACCAATCGCAATGGTTGTCGCGGGGCTGTTCATTGGCAACCGCGGCCGCGCCCTGGCCATGTCGGAGTTGACGCGCCATCGGCTCGACGTCTTTTGGGAGCTGATCGATGAGATTCTGAACGCCGTCTTGTTCGTGCTGGTCGGCCTGGAGCTGGTCACCCTGAGATTTACCGGCACGCCGATCTTGGCCGGGCTGGCGATGGTGCCGGTGGTGCTTCTCGCCCGGCTGGTGTCGATCGGCCTGCCGCTGGGGCTGCTGAGCTATTGGCAGCGCATCAGTCGGGCGACGATCTACGTGCTCACCTGGAGTGGCCTGCGCGGTGGCATCTCGCTGGCGCTGGCACTGTCGCTGCATGGGCATTTCCGGGCGGCTTCCCTGCCCGACGTGGTGCTGCCCTTGACGTATATCGTGGTGGTTTTCTCGGTCGTGGTTCAGGGGCTGACGGTGGGCCGCGTCATCTCGCGGGCGATGGCAGTCGAGGGCACGGCGCCGCTCGCCGAGGAAAGTGTTGACGCCGCGAGCGGGTAGCATCTGACGGCAAAAGACGCCCCTGCCGCCGAACTGGGGGTCTTTCCAACCGAGAATCAATCAACGGCCCGTCGTCTCTGTTGTTGGGCCTGCGCGCTCGGGAGTTTCACGTTCCAGGCGAGTCCCAAGCGGGCGAGCGCCCAGATGACCCAGTAACTCATGTCGATTTGCCACCACCGCAGTCCATGGCGGGCCGAAGTCGGGAAGGCGTGGTGCGTGTTGTGCCACCCCTCACCCATGGCCAACACTCCGAACACGGCGTTATTCCGACTCTCGTCGTTGCTGCGGAAGGGCCGCAAACCCCACAGATGGCAGGCCGAATTGACGCTCCACGTCACATGATGGACGAGAAAGACGCGAACAAGTCCTCCCCAGATCAGCCCGCTCCAGGCGCCGGCCCACGTCCTCGTAATCAGCCCGCCGAGGACCGCTGGGATCAAAAGGCCGAGCACGGCCCACAGGGGAAACAAGGCGCTGGCAACACGTAACGCCTGACTCCCACGCAAATCTTCCACGTAGCGGTCTAGTTCGGGCGGATCGGGATCAAACAGCCAGCCGATGTGCGCGTGCCACAAGCCTCCCAAGACGCCAAGCACGCCTCCGCTCCGGCCCTGCGGCGAATGCGGATCGCCCAACTTGTCAGAGTGCTGGTGGTGTACCCGGTGCATGGCAACCCATTTCAAGAGCGGCCCCTCCACCGCCATCGAGCCAAGGACGGCGAATACAAACTTCACCACCGCATTCGTCTCGAACGACCGATGCACGAACAGCCGGTGATAACCGACCGTGATCCCGAAGGCGGTAAGCACGTACAGGCCCAGCAGGAGGCCCAAATCGGTCCAGCGGAATCCCCATCCCCAAACCACGAAGGGAGCCGCAATCACGCCCAGCAAAGGCACGATGATGGCAATCAGGGCCGCCACTCGCACGCCCAGCGAAATCCGACGCGGAGCGTCGGCAGCGTCGGGCAATTCGGCGCTGGGATTGGCCACCGGCAATGCCGTCGTTTCGTCTGCGTTGGATGGGCCGGTCACGGTGATCTCCTTTCTGGAAGTGAAGCCGGTATTTTGTTGAGAGCGATCCAGGATCCGAAAGTGCAAATAGTGAGCCCCTAAAAAACTCGGATTCGACATCGACCGAACACAGCGGAAACCGTAGCTTCGGCTGCCTCAGTGACTATGATTCTTCGCCGAATGATACTCTTGGCGAATGTGCTCGATATCGACCGAGGGCTTCGGGAAGGTCATCTTCAGCCCTTCCAAGTGCTCCACGACGATGCGGGCCACCGCCAGGTTCCGGAACCATTTGTGGTCGGCGGGAATGATAAACCAAGGGGCATGCTCGGTGCTGCAATGGGAGAGGGCATCCTCGTACGCGGCG
>DATLUO010000051.1 GCA_035533075.1 Pirellulales bacterium
GACCAGCGAGCTTGCGAGCGACGGCCCACCGAAGTCAAGCGTCAGGTTGTTTGTCCTGACGCCTGACGCCTGAAACCTGACGCCTCAAATGGTGGGCCGGCGCTCGCAAGCTCGCTGGTCCCACCCTACCTACCTTTCAACCTCCTGGGCCAGCTTCTCCCGGGCCTGGGCCACCAGGTCGTCGGCCCAGGGCTTGCCGTCGTACAACTCGATCACCGCCCGCCAGATTTTTTGCGACGTCTGCGGATCGTCGGCCGCCAGCGAGTCGGCCCGGTCGAGCTGCGCGGAAATCCGCTCGCGATGCTCCTCAGTATACCGCGCCACGTCTTTGCGCAGTTTTCGGAGCTTGCGGCGGGCCAACGCCAGGCATTGCCGCGTGACATCCGGCTGCTCTTCGGCGTCGCCGCCATAGAGATCGACCAAGGCCGTCATTTTTTTCATGCCGACCTCCGGGTCGAGATCGACCTGCTTGAGCGCCTCGATGTAATCGCGCTCCACGGGCGAAAGCTCCTGCGTCTTGCCCCGCAGCCGAGATCGCTTTTCCAGCCGGCGTTCGAGCCGGTCGACCTCGATCCGGTCGAGAAGCTCTTCCAGATCCGGAGTCCGCGGATCGGCCGCGTCGGCGCGCTCGAGAAATGCGGCGATGTCGGCCTCGGCTTCCCCCAGGCTGTCGTTTTCGTTGGCCGCCATGGCCCGAGCATAAAGTTTCTCGAGGCTGGGCGGTTGCAAAATATACCACGTTGCCAGGCCCAAGCTGGCGATGGCCGCCAGCAACACCAGCACCTGCAGCGAAAACCAGTTGGCGTCTTCGTCCTGTGTCTCGTCGCGTGCCAGGTCCTCACTGGAAACCGTGGTGAATCGCGGTTGCGGGACGGTCGCCGTCGCCTCATGTGCCGACCCGTTCGATTCCGCGGCCGGCAACGGCGCGGCGATGGTGGCCATGTCGGGCGAAAGATTCACCTCCGAACGCAACGCTTTGTGGATGTTGGGCGCCGCCATCGAAGCCGGCACCTCGGCCAGGCGGTACTCATCACCGCCGGGCGGGATGCGATACGGCACCTCAAGCGAAGGGGCGGCGACATTCTCCGCCGCTACCGTGGGCGCCGTGGCGATCATTTCGTCGGCGGCCGCTTGGGGGCGATCCGAGGCCGGAGCGTCGTCGCTCTGGACGAACGACTTGCTCGTTGCGTCGGGCCGCACGGAGAGTCCGTGCCGCATCGCTTCCAATCGCCGCGAGAGGACCATCGCCGTGGGAATCCGACGCTCCGGGTCTTTTTCCAGCAACAAGGCGATGATGGCCTCAAGCTCGACCGGCGCATCGGGAGCGAAGCGGCGCAGCGGTTCGGGCTGGGCATACCGTTGCAATTGCAACATCTCGACCATCGTGGCCGCCCGAAACGGCGGCCGCCGAGCCAACAGCGCGAACATCACGCCACCCAAACTGTATAGGTCGCAACGGTGCGTGACGGGCCGGCCATCGGCCTGTTCGGGGGCCATATACTCTGCCGTTCCCAGCACGCCGCCGTCGGCCGTCAGGCCCGTGTTGCCGAACAATTTGGCGATGCCGAAGTCGGAAAGCTTGACGGTGCCGTCGTCGGCCAGCAGCAAATTGGCGGGCTTGATGTCGCGATGGATCACGCCGCGGTCGTGGGCGTGCTTCAGTGCCCGGCAGACCTGAATCGCCAGGTCGGTCGTTTCGCGCCAGTCGAACGTGCGGCCGGCCAGCAGCTCTTCTTCCAAGCTGCGGCCCGACACCAGCTCCATGCCGTAAAAGTGGTGGCCGTCCTGCTCGCCGTAACCGAAGAGCTGCACGATATTCGGATGGTGCAACTTCTTGAGGCTTTCGATCTCCGCCTCAAACCGCTCGCGAAAGCCTTCTTCCTGGGCCAGGGCGGGGGCCAGCACCTTGACGGCGGCCGGCCCGCCGCTCTCGACGTTGACGGCGGCATAGACTGTGCCCATCCCGCCTCTGCCGAGCTTGCGACCGATTTTGTACGGACCGAGCCGCTCAAGTTGAATCATCGATGTCCGTCCTTCTCGATGAGCTCCGCGGCCGGAACGCTCGGATGCACCATTCCCCCCTTGGTTCGCTGGATTTTCGACAGCCCCGACTCTTGCCGGGCCTTCGTCTGTTCCAAATCGGTGAACAGCATCAGATCGCGGTCGAGAACAACGCAGTTCAACGCCTGCAAGGCCAGCAGGGCCGCCAGCGACAAGCGGAACCAGCGGCCCAGAGACGGCAACCATTCGACCGCCAGCAGGGCGCCGATGGGCATCATGAACAGCCACAGCCGGCACGCTTCACCGCGGTTTGTGCCGGCAAGATCCAAAAACGCCAGCATGGCCAGCCAGACGCACAACAGCGGATCGGCCCGCCGCAGCACGGCGACTCTGCCGGCCAGAAAGACCACCAGGGGCAAACCGAGTGCGGCGCCGAACTCAAGCAGATTCACCAGCGTCCAGGCGCCATAGCTCTGCCGATACTGCTGATTGAACTCGACGTTCTTGGCGAAATTGACGCTCCAGGTCGACCAGGAGTTATGTCCGGCAAAATAGATCGCCGCAACCACGGCCAACCAGCCCAGCGGCGCGGCGCAAACCGATGCGACGGTGGGACGTTTGCCCGTCAGCGACTGGCCGATGATATAGGCCGCCGCCAATCCGCCGATGATAAAAAAACACGTCGAGAAAAACGTGCCGACGCCGAGCACGATGCCCGCCAACGCGGCGGCCGGCCACCACCGCCGCTCCCAGGCCGCGTGACTTAAAGCCAGCACGAGGAGTGCGACCGCCGGGTAAACCGTATCGCACCGCGGCGCAAACAGGGGTTCCACCGGCAACAGCAGGACGACGCTGGCGACGGCCAAGGCGGCTTTCCGCCCCGCGCGTGCCGCGGCCAGCCAGGCCGCTGGGATGGCGCCCGCGAAGCAGAGCAGACGGCTGAGGGCGGCGATGGTGGCCAACGCCGCCTGCTCGTTGAGCGGCACGCCGATCGTACCACTCATGCGGCGCAGTCGCCACGGCAACTCCCTGGGCGCGAGATCCCACACAAACCGAGCCAGCCGCGGATGCTCCGTATAGAACTTCATGGTGCTGGCGTAGACGACGACCCAGCCGGGCGGGTTGGCCGAAAAGTGGTGCGGGTCTAAATCGCGAATGATCTCGGCATGATCTTTGAGCAGGTGCGGCAGGTCATTGCCATAATGCCGTGCGGCCGCATGAAAGCCGTTCGCACTATACGAGTGCAGGATGGCCCATTTCTGCAACCCGCCAGGCGTGGCCACCTCGCAAAAGAACTGAAACACCGACGCGAGTGCGATGCAAACGGCGATCGCGCCGACGAACCGCCGGCGCGGGCAGCCGTCGATCCATGTGGCCGCCCACGTCGCCCAGCCGATGAGCAATGCCACGGCAATCGCGGCCGGCAAAAACAGAACCCATTCCGCCGTGGCTTCGGACCAAACGTCGGGCGTAGGCCAAATCCATTCGTCCGGGATGCCCAAGGGAAACCAGTCGCCGTCGAAGGCGACGAAGAACGCCGCCAGCGCCGCGGCGCTGATCGCCAGAAGGAGGGCGGGAACGAGGGGTGTCCGGTCAGACATGCGTTGGACTTGGCGTGGGGACCGCGAATTGGGCTACCTTCCATTTTGCGCCCAATGACCAGCCGCGGATAGGGGCAATGCCGTCCCACGTGCCATCGTAGGGTGGGAGCGAGCGAGCTTGCGAGCGCCGGCCCACCATCTGGAAGGCGTTGGGCGATAGGCGTTAGGCACTAGCTAAACAAAAGCGACGCGCGCGTGTCGCTTTTGTTAAGGCACACGCCGCCCGCGGCGTGCGGCCACGCGCTGGAGGTGCTGCTGGAGGGCCACGTGCTGCCGACGGACGTGCAACCGAAGTCGCACCAGTTCCAGAACATTGGACGCGACAAACGTGTCGCCTGCCGCGCCGGCCGAGGCCCTTTCGTCGATCGCGGCAACAATCGCCATGCCACATGGTCACAAGCCGTTCCGCCGGGGCCGGCTAATACAGCGCGATCGCCCGGCCCGGACCTCCGTGACAGTCGCGGATTTTAATCGCGGCGAAGAGGAAATAAGCCCCTTCCGGCAGTTTGCCGAGATTGGTCAAGAACTCGACGCCCAGCATGCCGTTGCTGCCCAGCGCCCAATAGGTGAAGCACGCCTGTCGGGGACCAACGCCGCCGAGTGTCGGGCCGTCGGTGCCCACGCAACGTATCCCTTTCTTCGCCAGGTAGACCACCGCCTCGGCGCCGAGGGCCGGCCAGCCTTCGCGTTTGCCGTTCAGCGGGTCGGCCATGAACGCCTGGCCTTCCGGCAGCGATCGGAAGTTGTCGTCGGTGTAATCGCTGCGGAACAACACGATGTCGCCCGGCGGCAAGTCGCCGTGCCGTTCTTCGTAGCTCCGGATCTGGGCCACGGTAATTTCGGGCGAGCGCGGCCATTGCGATTGATCGGTCGTGCCGATCAGCGGCCGCACGTCGATCACTCGGGCCCGGCCGCACGTTTGGCTCAAGGGAACTTGCTCGGCGGTGACGTTGCTCGTTCCGCGCGGGCCAAAGAGTTTCTCGTATTCCGCCAGCCAGCCACGCACGTCGGCCGCGTAACTGCGGTTGTCGAATCCTTCGGGCGGCAGAGCGAAGGCGGGCGGAACCAGGTGCGTGCCGGCCTGCGAATCGAAGATGTGCGCGACGTGATACGTGCCGAGATGGGCGGCGAAAAAGAGCGGCACTTTCAAGTACGGCTGGCGGTGATGGCCCACGCCCGGCCCCGGCCAGGTCACCGGATAATCCGTCGACAGGGTCACCGAAAGATCGATCGCCCGTTTGCTCCGGGCAGACTCGATCAGGCGACTTGCCAAAGGTTGGCCCACGACGCCCAGTGCCCGACATTCGGCGTAAAGACCTTCGGCATGTTTCAGCGGCAGCATGCAATAGAAGGCGCCGG
The DNA here is from genome assembly GCA_035533075.1 of Pirellulales bacterium. NCBI lineage: Bacteria > Pseudomonadati > Planctomycetota > Planctomycetia > Pirellulales > Pirellulales bacterium. The sequence continues at coordinate 4,962 of DATLUO010000051.1, forward strand.
TCGCCGGCAACTGGCCCAGCCCCGTGGCGCTCTCGGTCCAGATCATGCCGTATTTGAGTCCGGCGAAGTGCGTCGGTTCGGCCAGGTCTGGGATCGGTCCCATGCTGGCGCTGTCGGTGCCGAGGGTCATCACTTTTCGGCCGGCGAGATACTCCATGCAGTCGGGACCGGGGTCGGGCCAGGCGGGCGTCTTGCCTTCCAGCGGACCAGCCAGGAACCGCCGGCCCTCCGGTAAAGGTCGATAGAACTTGTCTGTATAGCGGCTGCGAAAGAGCGCCACGTCGCCCGGAGCGAGCGGGCGATGCTCGCGCTCCCAGGCGATGATTCGTTCCTTCTTGATTAGCTCGCTATGGCCGTCGGGCGCCGACGCCACCACGTCCTCGCAATCGATCACGCACGCTTCGCCGCCAAATTGCCAGGCCGGGGCTTTGTCGGTGTAGACGCGGCCATAGGGGTTGGCGTTGGGCAAATGCGTGTCGGGGTGCGGCACCGAGTGGGGCGGCACGTCCATCTGCGTGCCGCAGTTGCCGTCGATCAAGAGAGTATCGGTGTTGAACGGGCTCAGCGGGCCGATCTGGCGATGCCGAGTGATCGCGAAAGGCGGCCAACCGGCCGGCCAATTGCACGGCATGTCGGGGGCGATAAGCAAGGAAAGATCGACGACTTTTGGTTGATCGGCCGAGCACGGGCGGAACGGTGCGGCCAACAGGGCGGCCAGGAGAATCGTGGCGATTCGCGTGCTCGTGTTCATGATCCACCTTGTTGATGAAACCGATCGTTTTCGCTTACCCTAGACAGCAGCCAAGGCACGGTCAAGCATCGCATCGCTTGCCAGACATGACTCGCCGCGGCTATACTTCACGCGGCCGAGAATGAGACATCGGCGGTGGCTGGGGCAGAGCTTGGCCAGGTGGAGGCTGGCGCTTCGTTCATCTCGGCGGCCAAGCGATGCCCCGGTTGGGCGCACCGGGGCATCGCTTTTCCTCGCGGCAACACCTCTCATTCTCGGCCGCCTGATGTCTACCGATGGTGGGCCGGCGCTCGCAAGCTCGCTCGCTCACACCCTACGGCGTTTTTCAGCCAACGAGGTACAACCATGTCGCTTCCGATGAACCATCTCGATCTTTTCCGCCAACGTCTCGATTCGGGCAAGTTTTGCCTGGGCCCGGCCATCACGCTGACGGACCCGGTGGTCACCGAGGCACTGGCCCCGAGCGTCGATTTTTTCTGGATCGACTTGGAACACAACCCTCTGAGCCTGGAGTCGGTGACCGCGCATCTGATCGCCGCTCGGGCGGGCGGAGCGCCGGCGCTGGTCCGCGTGCCCTGCTCGGACGTGGCCTGGATCAAGCGCGTGCTCGACGTGGGCGCTGAAGGGATCATCGTTCCGCAAATCCGCTCGGTCGCCGAAGTGCGGAGCATCGTTTCGGCCTGCCGCTATCCGCCGGTCGGCACCCGCGGTTTCGGCCCGCGCCGCGGCTGCAATTATGGCCGCGACGACAACCAGACCTACCTGGCCGAGGCGAACCGCCGCGTGTTCGTGGCCATCCAAATCGAGACGGCCGAAGCCTACCACCAGCTCGACGCGATCCTGGACGTGCCCGGTTTCGATTCGATTGTGATCGGTCCCAACGACCTGTCGGGATCGCTGGGTTTGATGGGCCAACTGGACCATCCACAGGTGGTGGAGGCGGTGGCTTCCATCGCCTCGCGTTCGCGGGCGGCGGGCCGTTACGTGGGCATCGGCATGGCGCCCGACGTGGAACACGCCCTGCGCGCCGCGCGGCAGGGGGTGCAATGGGTGCAGGTCGGCGGCGACTGCGGTTTTCTCATCGAATCGGCCGAGCGGCTCTATTCACGCATCCGCGAGCGGTGCGATTCACGGTGAACCACCGTGGAAAAGGCACACGAAATCGGTTGACATTGGCCGGTTCTTCGACCTAAACTGTTTCAATCCGCCCTTGCTCGCGACGGGCAAACCATTTTGAGATGCTGTGAAAGCTCCGCGTGCCCCCCTCAGGCACGGCCGGAGCTTTTTTTTGTGCATGAGGCGTTACGTCAGAATCTTCCTTTACGGCAACTGAGGCCCATCATGGCGACGGTCGCACCAGACAAACATTCGTCAACGGCTGGCTCCAACGGAAACGGCGACAAAGTCGCGCGGCGTGCCACGCGTGCTATTGTCGGCAAAGTCGATAACGGGCGCCCCGCGTCCGCGCCACAAAGCGAAACGCCCGTCCACAAAGACGACGGCCGCGACCTGCTCGACAAGCGGCAATTATTGGCCGCCCTGATGGCCCTCAAGAAAGGCGAGTTCCGTGCCCGGCTTCCCTCGGACCTGACCGGCATCGATGGCAAGATCGCCGACACCTTCAACGACGTGATCGAGCTCAACCAACGGATGGCCAACGAGCTGGAACGGCTCAGCCGCGTCGTCGGCAAAGAGGGGCGGCTGTCGCAACGCGCGGCCATCGGCTCTCTCAGCGGCGCTTGGGCCGATTCCATCGCCTCCGTCAACGCCCTCATCGGCGATCTCGTCTATCCCACCACCGAAATCGCCCGCGTGATCGGCGCCGTGGCCAAAGGCGATCTGTCGCAGACCATGGCCATGGAGACCGAGGGCCGCCCGCTCAAGGGCGAGTTCTTGCGCACCTCGAAAACCGTGAATACGATGGTCGAGCAGCTCAGCTCGTTCGCCAGCGAAGTCACCCGCGTGGCCCGCGAAGTGGGCAACGAAGGAAAGCTCGGCGGGCAAGCCAAAGTGAAAGGCGTGGCCGGCACCTGGAAAGACCTGACCGACAGCGTGAACTCGATGGCCGGCAACCTCACCGGGCAGGTGCGCAACATCGCCGCCGTGACCACGGCCGTGGCCAACGGCGACTTGTCGAAGAAGATCACCGTCGACGTCAAAGGGGAGATTCTCGAACTCAAGAACACCATCAACACGATGGTCGATCAGCTTCGCTCCTTTGCCAGCGAAGTGACCCGCGTGGCCCGCGAAGTGGGCACCGAAGGCAAGCTGGGCGGGCAGGCCGACGTGCCGGGCGTGGCCGGCACCTGGAAGGATCTCACCGACAACGTGAACTTCATGGCCGGCAATCTCACCAGCCAGGTGCGCAACATCGCCGACGTGACCAAGGCCGTGGCCGCCGGCGACCTCTCGCGCAAGATCACGGTGGACGTGAAGGGTGAAATCCTGGAGCTGAAAAACACGGTCAATACGATGGTCGATCAGCTCAGCTCCTTCGCCGCCGAAGTGACCCGCGTGGCCCGCGAAGTGGGCACCGAAGGCAAACTGGGCGGGCAGGCCGACGTGCGCGGCGTGGCCGGCACCTGGAAGGACCTCACCGACAGCGTGAACTTCATGGCCGGCAACCTCACGGCCCAGGTGCGCAACATCGCCGCGGTGACCACCGCCGTGGCCAACGGCGACCTCTCGAAAAAGATCACCGTCGATGTGAAGGGCGAAATCTTGGAGCTGAAAGACACGATCAACACGATGGTTGATCAGCTCCGCGCGTTTGCCAGCGAAGTGACGCGCGTGGCCCGCGAAGTGGGCACCGAAGGCAAGCTCGGCGGACAGGCCGACGTGCCCGGCGTGGCCGGCACCTGGAAAGACCTGACCGACAACGTGAACTTCATGGCCGGCAATCTCACGGCCCAGGTGCGCAACATCGCCGACGTGACCAAGGCCGTGGCCGCCGGCGATCTGTCGCGCAAAATCACGGTGGACGTGAAGGGTGAAATCCTGGAGCTGAAAAACACGGTCAATACGATGGTCGATCAGCTCAGCTCCTTCGCCGCCGAAGTGACCCGCGTGGCCCGCGAGGTGGGCACCGAAGGAAAACTGGGCGGTCAGGCCGACGTGCGCGGCGTGGCCGGCACCTGGAAGGACCTCACCGACAGCGTGAATTCGATGGCCGGCAACCTCACGGTGCAGTTGCGCGACGTGTCGAAGGTGGCCACGGCCATCGCCACCGGCGACTTGACGCAGAAGATCACCGTCGATGTGCGCGGCGAGATTTTGCAGATCAAGAACGTGATCAATACGATGGTCGATCAGCTCAGCTCCTTCGCCGCTGAAGTGACCCGCGTGGCCCGCGAAGTGGGCACCGAAGGAAAGCTCGGCGGTCAGGCCGACGTGCGCGGCGTGGCCGGCACCTGGAAAGACCTGACCGACAGCGTGAACTTCATGGCCGGCAACCTCACCGGGCAGGTGCGCAACATCGCCGCCGTGACCACGGCCGTGGCCAACGGCGACCTCTCCAAGAAAATCACCGTGCCCGTGCGCGGAGAAATTCTGGAACTGAAAGACACGATCAATACGATGGTCGATCAGCTCAACTCGTTCGCCAGCGAAGTGACCCGCGTGGCCCGTGAAGTGGGCACCGAAGGCAAGCTCGGTGGCCAAGCCGACGTGCGCGGCGTGGCCGGCACCTGGAAAGACCTGACCGACAGCGTGAACTCGATGGCCGGCAACCTCACCGGGCAGGTGCGCAACATCGCCGCCGTGACCACGGCCGTGGCCAACGGCGACTTGTCGAAGAAAATCACCGTCGATGTTAAGGGCGAGATTCTGGAGCTGAAGAACACGATCAATACGATGGTCGATCAGCTCCGCTCGTTCGCCAGCGAAGTCACGCGTGTGGCCCGCGAAGTAGGCACCGAAGGCAAGCTCGGTGGCCAGGCCGACGTGAAGGGCGTGGCCGGCACCTGGAAAGACCTGACTGACAGCGTGAACTTCATGGCCGGCAACCTCACCGGCCAGGTGCGCAACATCGCCGACGTGACCAAAGCCGTGGCCGCCGGCGACTTGTCGAAGAAAATCACCGTCGATGTGAAGGGCGAGATTTTGGAGCTGAAGAACACGGTCAATACGATGGTCGATCAGCTCAACTCGTTCGCCAGCGAAGTGACCCGCGTGGCCCGCGAAGTGGGCACCGAGGGAAAACTGGGCGGCCAGGCCGATGTGAAGGGCGTGGCCGGCACCTGGAAAGACCTGACCGACAACGTGAACTTCATGGCCGGCAACCTCACCAGCCAGGTGCGCAATATCGCCGACGTGACCAAAGCCGTGGCCGCCGGCGACCTCTCGCGCAAGATCACGGTCGACGTGAAGGGCGAAATCCTGGAGTTGAAAGACACCATCAACACGATGGTCGATCAGCTTAACTCGTTCGCCAGCGAAGTGACCCGCGTGGCCCGCGAAGTAGGCACCGAAGGGAAGTTGGGCGGCCAGGCCGACGTGAAGGGTGTGGCCGGCACCTGGAAAGATCTCACCGACAACGTGAACTTCATGGCCGGCAACCTCACCAGCCAGGTGCGCAACATCGCGGTCGTGGTCACCGCCGTGGCCAACGGCGACCTGACGCGCAAGCTGGCGGTCGATGCCAAGGGCGAAATCGCCGCGCTGGCCGACACGATCAACGGCATGATCGACACGCTGGCCACGTTTGCCGACCAGGTGACCACGGTGGCCCGCGAAGTGGGCGTCGAAGGCAAGCTCGGCGGTCAGGCCAGCGTGCCCGGCGCCGCCGGCACGTGGAAAGACCTCACCGACAACGTGAACCAGCTCGCCAACAATCTCACCACCCAGGTGCGTGCCATCGCCGAAGTGGCCACCGCCGTGACCAAGGGCGACCTGACGCGCAGCATCACGGTCGAAGCGTTCGGCGAAGTGGCCGAGTTGAAGAACAACATCAACGAAATGATCGTGAACCTCAAGGACACGACGCTCAAGAACAACGAGCAAGATTGGCTCAAGACCAACATGGCCAAGTTCAGCCGCATGTTGCAGGGCCAAAAGGACCTGCTGGCGGTGGGCCGCTTGATCTTGTCGGAACTGGCCCCGGTGGTTTCGGCCCAGCAGGGCGCCTTCTACACGATGGACGTGACGGGCGAAGATCCGGTGCTCAAGCTGCTGGCCAGCTACGCCTACAAAGAACGCAAGAACATCGACAACGTGTTCAAGATGGGCGAGGGCCTGGTGGGCCAGTGCGCCCTGGAGAAGGAGAAAATCCTGCTCACGAACGTTCCGGCCGACTACATCAAGATCACCTCCGGCCTGGGCGAAGCGTCGCCGCTGAACGTGATCGTCATCCCCATCGTGTTCGAAGGGCAAGTCAAGGCGGTGATGGAGCTGGCGTCGTTCGACCGCTTCAGCCCCACGCACGAGACCTTCCTCGATCAGTTGACCGAGAGCATCGGCATCGTGCTCAACACCATCGAGGCCAACACCCGCACGGAAGACCTGCTCAAGCAGTCGCAATCGCTGGCCCGCGAGCTGACGACGCAGCAACAAGAGTTGCAGCTCACCAACCAGCAGTTGGGCGAAAAGGCGCAACTGCTCGCCCAGCAGAACGTGGAAGTGGAGCGCAAGAACCAGGAAGTCGAGCAGGCCCGCCGCGCATTGGAAGAGAAGGCCACGCAGTTGGCCCTCACCACGAAGTACAAATCGGAATTCATGGCCAACATGTCGCACGAGCTGCGGACGCCGCTCAACAGCTTGTTGATCCTTTCCGATCAGCTTGCCCGCAACACCGAGGCAAATCTCAACCCGCGGCAAGTCGAGTTCGCCCAGACGATCCACGCTTCGGGCAACGACCTGCTCTCGCTGATCAACGACATTTTAGACATCTCGAAGATCGAGTCCGGCACGGTCGTTCTCGACGTGGGGGACATCAGCTTCCGCGATCTGCACGATTACGTCGAGCGGAGCTTCCGCCACGTGGCCGAAAGCAAGCGGCTGGGCTTCAGCCTCAGTTTCGCGCCCGATCTGCCGTTTGCCTTGCAGACCGACGTCAAGCGCTTGCAGCAGGTCATCAAGAACCTGCTGTCGAACGCCTTCAAATTCACCGAGCGGGGTGTGGTCTCGTTCCACGTGGCGACGGCCCGTGCCGGCTTCAGCACCGAGAACGATACGCTCCGCCGAGCGCCGTGCGTGCTGGCGATTTCGGTCTCCGACACGGGCATCGGCATCCCGGCCGACAAGCAGCAACTCATCTTCGAGGCCTTCCAGCAGGCCGACGGCAGCACCAACCGCAAATACGGCGGCACCGGTCTGGGTCTGGCGATCAGCCGCGAGATCGCCAATCTGCTGGGCGGTGAGATCCGCCTGCAAAGCGAGCCGGGCAAGGGGAGCACCTTCACCCTTTACCTGCCGCAGGTCTATGTGCCGGCCAAGCCGGTGCGCCGCGAGCTGACTCCCGCGATGCATAAGGCCAAGGCTTCGGCGCAGCTCATCGAGGCCGAGGCGGCCTTGGCGGCCGAAGAGGACGCTGAACTCGGCCCCGCCACGATCGAAGTGGACGACGACCGCGACCGCCTGCAAGCCAGCGACAAAGTGGCTTTGATCGTGGAAAACGACCCCATTTTCGCGCGCCTGATGTTGGAGGTCGCCCGCGAGGACGGCTTCAAAGCGGTGGTCGCCGCGCGCGGCGCCGAAGCGCTGATTCTCGTTCACCAGCTCCGCGTACACGCCGTCACACTCGATATCCACTTGCCCGACATCGACGGCTGGCGCGTTTTGGCTCAGTTGAAGGAAGACCTCTACACGCGCCATATACCGGTCTACATCGTGACCACCGAAGAAGAACGCGAACGCGGGCTGAAGATGGGCGCCATCGGCGCGTTGGCCAAGCCGCTGCAGCGGAGAGACGATCTGGGGCCGGTGTTCGACCGCTTGCGCGCGGCGGCCGCGCCGGGCCTGAAGACGCTGTTGATCGTCGGTCCCGACGACGCGCGCCGCGCCGAGATCGTCGATCTTGTCGCCGGCGACGACATTCAAACGATCGCCATCAACTTCGGCGACGCGGCGCTGGGCGCGTTGAAAGCACAATGTCCGACTTGTGCGGTCGTTCTGACGGCCGGATCGCCGCGGCGGCTGTTCGAGTTCTTGGAGGCGATTCGACGCCTGCCGGAGCTGGAAAACCTGCCGACGATTGCGGAAGTCGACGACGAGCTGTCGATCGAAGACGAACAGCGCTTGAAGCGGCTGGCACAAACGATGGTGGTCAAAGACGTCCGCTCGCCCGAACGGTTGGTCGACGAGGTCGCCTTGTTTTTGCACCGCCCGGTGGAGCTGCTGCCGCAGGCCCGCCGTGAAATGTTGGAACGGCTGCACCGGGCCGAAGCCGTGTTGGCCGGCAAGAAAGTGTTGCTGGTCGACGACGACATCCGTAACATCTTCGCCATGACCAGTGTTTTGGAACGGCACGCCATGCAGGTCTTTTCGGCGGAGACGGGCACGGCGGCACTCGACTTGTTGAACGGCATGCCCGATATGGACGTCGTGCTCATGGACATCATGATGCCGCACATGGACGGATATGATACGATGCGGGCCATCCGTGCCTCGGAGCAGTTCAGTTCGTTGCCGATCATTGCCTTGACGGCCAAGGCCATGAAGGGCGACCGCGAGAAGTGCATTGAGGCCGGCGCGTCGGATTACATCGCCAAGCCGGTCGATACCGAGCACCTGTTGGCGATGCTGCGTGTGTGGCTACATAGATAGTGGTCAGGGTTCAGGGTTCAGGGTTCAGGGTTTTGGACTTGGGTCTTGGGACTTGGGTCTTGGGTCTTGGAAGGCAACGCGATCCCTCATCCCTCATCTGAACCCTGAACCCTGAACCCCGAACCCCGAACCCTGAACCCCGTGACCGACGAAGAGCTAGGCGTCCTGATCGTCGATGATCGTCACGACAAGCTGCTGGCGCTGTCGGCGGCCTTGGCCGACGTCTGTCCGCACATCGCCACCGCCGACTCGGGACGCGCCGCGCTGAAGCTGCTGCTGGAACGCAGCTTCGCCGTGATCCTGCTCGATGTGAACATGCCCGGCATGGACGGGTTCGAGACGGCCACCCTCATTCGGCAGCGGCAGCGGTCGGAATCGACGCCGATTATTTTCATCACGTCGTTCGGCGACGACATGCACGTCAGCCGCGGCTACTCGCTGGGCGCCGTCGATTACATCCTGGCCCCGGTGGTGCCCGAAGTTCTTCGCACCAAGGTCATGGTGTTTCTCGACCTGGCGCGAAAGACGCGCGAGGTCGAGCTGCAGGCGCGGCGGCTGGCGCATCGCGCGGAGCAACTGCACAAATTATCGGAGGCCTCGCTGGCGATCCATTCGGCCATGTCGATGGAAAAGATGCTGCAGGTCATCACCGACACGGCCCGCGAGATCATCGGCGCCCACCGGGCCACGGCGGTGACCACGTGGGACCAGAACTGGGCCCGCTGCAAGACGACTCTTTCCCTGTCGCCGGAATTCGAACCGCGGCGGCCGCTGCTGTCGCCGTCGAGCGGCTGCGAGCTGCACACGTTGTGGCTGGCGCTGGGCCGCGCCGGCCGGCTTTCGTCGGCCGAGTTGCTGGCGCATCCGGCCTGGCACTCGCTGGGGCGATCGTTGTGCGATCTCGGCCAGCCGCCGGATTGGTTGGCCGCTCCTTTGACGGGGCGCGACGGCCGCGATATGGGCCTGTTGCACGTCTGCGGCAGGTGCCAGGGCGATTTCACGCCCGAAGACGAAGCGGTGCTGCTGCAGCTCGCCCAGATGGCGTCGATCGCCATCGAAAACACGCTCAACAGCGAGGCCCGCGAAGCGAACCGCATCAAGGACGAGTTTCTGGCGACGCTGTCCCACGAGCTGCGAACGCCGCTCACCGCCATGCTCGGCTGGACGCAGCTTTTGCGCAGCGGCGCGCTGACCGCCGACGAAGAGGTCCGCGGCCTGGAGATTATCGAGCGCAATGTGCTCGCGCAGGCCAAGCTGATCGACGACCTGCTCGACGTCTCGCGGATCATCACGGGCAAGCTGCGATTGAACGTGCGGCCGTTGTCGCTGGCTTCGGTGATCGAGGCGGCCCTGGACGTGGTGCGGCCCGCCGCCGACGCCAAGGCGATTCGCTTCGAGCCGCTGCTCGACACACGGGCCGGACACGTTACCGGCGACCCCGACCGTCTGCAGCAGGTGGTCTGGAACCTGCTGGTCAACGCCGTCAAATTCAGTCCGGTGGGCGGCACGGTCCGTGTCTCTCTGACACGACAGGGATCGTGGTCGCAGATCGAAGTCGCGGATGAAGGCGAGGGAATTGATTCCGACATCATGCCCCACATTTTCGACCGCTTTCGCCAGGCCGACAGCAGCACGCGACGCTCGCACGGCGGGTTGGGTCTGGGGCTGGCGATCGTCCGCCATGTGGTCGAGCTGCACGGCGGCAGCGTTCGCGCGGAAAGTTTGGGGACCGGCCACGGAGCCACGTTCGTCGTCGAGCTGCCGATGTCGGCGGTGGTCGCCGAGGGGCATGCGCAGCGGCCAGATACATCGGCGCCGCGGGCCGCCGCCCCGCGGGCCGAAATCGACTTGTCGGGCGTGCGCGTGCTGGTCGTCGATGACGAGCCCGACGGCCGCGAGGCCATTGCCAAAGTCCTGGCGATCTATCATGCCCAAGTGGCGACCGCCTCGTCGGCGCGAGAAGCGCTGGCCCTTTTTGCCCAGGCCCGGCCCGACGTGCTGATCAGCGACATCGGCATGCCGGAACAGGACGGCTACGATCTGATCCGCCGGGTGCGCGACCTGGCGCCCGCGGACGGCGGGCGCGTGCCGGCCATGGCCTTGACGGCTTTTGCCCGTGAGGAAGACCGACTGCGGGCGATCGAAGCGGGCTTTCAGGTTCACGCCATCAAGCCGGTGCAGCCGGCGGAGTTGGCGGCCGGCGTGGCCAAGCTTGCCGGCCGCGATGCCGCCTCGTCCGGGCCGAGCGGCGACGGACACGGCGTTTCTGCGAACCCGCTGGTTGCGGCGGGGTGACACGGCGCTGCTGGTCCCGCCTTGAGCTTGAGGGTCCTCCTCCGGCATGGGTAGCACGACAATTTGACAAAGTCTGAGCCTTGCCGTAAATTTACTGCATCAAGTAAATTTACTGCGCCACCTCTTCAACGGGCAAAGACATGGTCACCGCCAAGTCCGCGAATCCGTACCGTCCCGGCGCCGGCCACATGCCCGTCTATCTGGCCGGCCGGGAACAGGAACGAGACGAGTTTGCCCGGTTGCTGGCCCAGAAAACCGTGTTTCAAAACATGGTCTTGACCGGGCTTCGGGGCGTCGGCAAAACCGTCTTGCTCGAGACGCTGAAGCCCTTGGCCATCAAGCAAAAATGGCTGTGGGTGGGCACCGATCTTTCCGAAGCGGCCAGCATCAGCGAAGAGAGAATCGCCGTCCGCTTGATGACCGATATGTCGGTGGTCACCGCCGCACTCGTCGCCGGACGCCGCGAACTTCGCCCGATCGGCTTTCGGCGCTCCGTCTCCACGCCGGTTCCTTTGACCTTTCCGACCATGCTCGGCATCTTTCAGCAAACCCCAGGACTGATCTCCGATAAGCTCAAGGCCGTCTTGGAGTTGGTCTGGAGTTGCCTCCGCGATCAGCAGCCACGCATCCGCGGCATCGTGTTCGCCTATGACGAGGCGCAAAACATGTCGGACCATGCGGGCCGAAACGAGTTTCCGCTCTCATTGATGCTGGATGTTTTCCAGTCGATCCAAAAAAAGGAGATTCCTTTCATGCTGATGCTCGTCGGCTTGCCGACCTTGTTTCCCAAGTTGGTCGAGGCCCGGACCTACTCGGAACGAATGTTTCACATCGTGACCCTCGACCGCCTGAACGAAGCAGCGAGCCGAGACGCGATTCTCAAGCCGATTTCCGATGCGCGGTGCCCGGTCAAATTCAGTCCGGCGGGCATCAACGCGATTCTCGCGGCTTCGGGCGGGTACCCGTACTTCCTCCAATTCATCTGCCGCGAGGCGTTCGACGCCTACTTGCAAGATCTCGACAAAGGCGGCAGCCGCCTGCTGATCGGCGAGATCACGCGCAAACTCGACTCCGATTTTTTCGCCGCGCGTTGGTCCAGGGCTACCGACCGGCAAAGAACGCTGCTCGCCGTGATCGCGAACGTCGACGAGAGCGACACGGAATTCACCGTCCGTCAGATCGAAGAAAAGGCGCGCGAGCTGCTCGCGCGGCCATTCAGCAAGAGCCAGATCAGCCAGATGCTCGCGAAGCTCGCCCAGGTCGGTCTCGTGTACAAAAACCGGCACGGCAAATACGCCTTCGCGGTCCCGCTGTTGGGCCAATTCATCAAGCGGCAGATCGAGATCAATGGAGATTGGTGGGATGAGGAGTTGCGCGACCGGTGATGTTCGCGTCCAGGTAGATCCGCACCGCTTATGCCTATGTGCGTTCGTCAGGACTCAAAACGTCACGCCAGCGCTGTTCGTAGGCATCTTCGTCAGCTTGTCGTTCTTCTTCGAGTTGCTCGAAATCCTTATCGTCCAAGCCAGGGTAGCCACGCCGTTGCTGTCGCGACTTAATGTGGCTGATGGTGTCGGTAATGCTGCCATGTTGCGCCGTTTTGCTTGAAGCCGGGACGAGCACCACGGTCACCGGTCCAGGGGCGAGGTTCGGCTTTTCGTGCAACCCCAGCGTGCCGTCGCTTTTCAGCGTAGCATCGACGGTCACTTCAGGGTTTGCCGGCATGTTTGAACATCTCCATCTCCTTAAAGATAGCCCGATCCCGTCGCCCTGTCGAACTCGCCGCATTACCACGGGTTCCGCCAGTCGCCCCAGCGCTCGAGGTAGAGCTGATAAGCCCGCACGGCGCCGGCCCGCTCTTCGAGCCACACCTTGGTGGCGGCGATCCGTTGTTGCTCGTCTTCGAGCGAGAGCTGGCCGACCAGCACCCGCGTGCGCAAGAAGACGAAGTACGTGTCGAGCACGTCGCAACGGCAGTAATCGTTGATCTCGGCCAGCTTGCCGGCCTCGTACAGGTCTTGCACCATGTGGCCTTGCACGTCCATTTTGCCGGGCTTGCCGAGCAGATTGGCCGCCAGATTCAGCCCGCCCGTGAACCGCGTCGAGCCAAAGTTCGTGAGCAGCTCTTGCAGGTCGAGATGACCTTCGACGTTATAGCGATGGCGCGGCTGATCGAAACTCTTGGCGTTGAGATTGAACCAGCCCGCCAGGCTGATGCCAAAGCGGAACGCCGCCAACTCCAACAGCGGCACATCGAACGAGCGGCCGTTGAAACTGACCAGCGTCGGCCGGCCGTAGCGCTCCCAGCCGCGCCAGAAGTGCTCGGTGATCACGTGCGGGCGAAAGCTCGGCTCGTCGAGCGCCACCAGATCGAGCAGGCGATAGTCGGCCGCGACCTTGGCGATGGCCAACGACAGCGGCACCTGGAACGTATAGGGAATGAAATCGCTTTCGAACTTCGCCAACAACTCGGCCCGGTAACGGGCGACCGCGGCGGCCGGCGGCAAGTTGTCGCCGGGATAGCGCAACCGCGACACCAACTCGCCGTCGGCGATGCTTTCGATATCGAAGACGAAGTAGCGGACGTCCGACATGTTTCTGCGCATGAAAAAGGCCCGCGTAGGCGGGGCAGGTACCTACGCGAGCCAACTAACTGGGGCCTACCGCAGGCGGGGCAGGAACCTGTGGCGGGCCAACGTCTCGTAATTTAGCAATCCCGCGTTGGATTGCAAGCACTTTTTTGAAAAATTTTGGCCGGGGGTCCGGCGAAAGGGCGCGACGGCTGCCGGAAGCGTTAAAATCCGCGGCTTAGCGAAGATTTTCCGGGCGACCGCCGGCCGCCAGCGCCGCTCCGCCGCCCTCTTCCAGGGCGAATTCGGCCCAGATCGGCAGATGGTCGGAGACGGCCAGCGCCTGCTGCAGAGAAAGGTGGAACTCGTGCATCAGGTCGAACACGCCGGCATGCCGCGCGTATTCGACCGTCGTTCGCGAGTCGAACAAGATGTTGTCGTAGAGGTGCGTGCCGCGCGTGTTGGTGGGCACGCCCGAAATCACCCAAGTGATGTAAGCCACTTGGCCCAGTTCGCCCAGATGACGGTCGTCGGCGTTGAGATCGCCCAGCAGGATGATGTCGTCTTCTCCACGGCCGTCGTCGCGCACGGCCCGGAACACGTCGTCGAGCACGTTCAGCTCGGCCTGGGCCTCGTCGGGGTCGGTGTGGATGTCGATCAGGGTGAACGTGAAGGCACGGTCGGGCGGCGGCCCGCGCACGCGAAAACCGGCCACCAGTGGCTCGCGGTGCAACAGATCGTCGGGGTCGTCCACCGTGTAGACGTTCTGGCGGTCGCACTCGACGCTGGCGGCGTTGTAGATGAAGGCGTATTGCTCCTTGCTGTTCGTGCGTCCCAGCCGCGGGCCGATGACGTAGTCGTAGTGCGAGCCGTCGGCATTCACCAGTTCCAAAAACCGCGGCAGCAAGTCATCGCTGGCGTCGCGGATTTCCTGGACGGCGACGACGTCGAAATAGCGCACCACGCGGGCCAGCAGGTCGGCCGCCTGGGTGTTGGCCAGCTTCTTTTCGCCGAACACCTGGATGTTGAACGACGCCACGCGGACGGTATTGCCGCTGCGTTCGATCGGCGGCGCGCCGGCCAGCGTGCCGCCGGCTCCGCCCCCCAGCGGCAGGTGCTGCCAGAACCCACCGGGAAGCTTCGAGTTGGCGTACCAGGCAAGCGCCGCCACGAGCGCCGCCGCGATGGAGATCAATCGTTTCCGCACCGGTCCCTCCTTGGTCGGCCCCAGGATACCCGAATCCCGCATTGCGGCCCTAGGCCAGATTGTTGATCGGTCCGTAGCGCACGAGCGTAGGGTGGGACCAGCGAGCTCGCGAGCGCCGGCCCACCGCCAACGGGTTCAGGGTTCAGGGTTCAGGAATACCTGAACTGACCTTTGCCCGACGCCTGACGCCTGACGCCTGAACATGGTGGGCCGGCGCTCGCAAGCTCGCTCGCTCCCACCCTACGACGCCCCCGTTGGCGCGAACGCTTCTCACCCGGGCGGCGTAGCAATTATCAGGACGGGACGTCCTCCAAAGAGACGCGCTTGAAGCGCCGGAGGACGCCCCGTCTTTTTGTTAACGGCTGACGGTTCTGCCTGTCGGGACCGCCGCGCCGGATGACGCGGCGGCCGATTTGACCCGATCGGCAAGGCTTCGCCAGCGACGGCGAAAATCGTGGCGGCAATCGGCTTGCCTTTGCCGCCCCGGCCGCAGCCGGGTGCTAGACTAGTTTTGTGGCGGAGTGTCACCGGGCCGGCATGCCGCGGCCGGGGCAATCGGCCGGCGGATCCGGTAAAGCGGGCAGTTCCGTCCGTGCGGGCAAGGGCGAAGACAACGAAGAGGCATTAGGGCATCCATGGGCTTCCTGAAGAAGTTCTTTCGCAACGTGTTTCGCGACGGCGCGGCGCCCACCGGCACCGCCAGCAGCTTTGAGCGGCTGAGCGAAGAGGAGTTGGAGGCACACTTGGGCGTCGTCCGCTACGGCAGCTTCACCTTGACCGACGCCATCCGGCCGTCGTACGACCTGCAAGTCGTGCCCGCTCAGGGTTACCGGCACGACGTCTACCACGACGAGCAGTCGCGCGCCGCCGTGCCGGTGTTGATGGGCGCCGCCTCGAACCAGCACTTGTTCGAGGTCTTCATGGAGCTGCTCGACCCGCTGGGCTTCGAGGTCGACGTGGTGCTGGAAACCAGCCACAACCGCGAGAACCGGGGGCACGTCGATCTCTATCGAGAACATATCGACCTGCCCGTGCTCAAGAGCGTCCTCTATGAATACGAAGAGCTCTTGCTGAACGACGGCTGCACCGGGATCGCGGTGCTCAATCCCGGCATTCCGCAAGAAGTGCAATTCGACGAGCACAAGCTGCTGATCGTCTACGGCGAGAACCTCCGCGAGTTCGAAGAGATATTCTCAGGTCGCGGCGTGCCTTGCGACGATCAGATGAAGTTCATTACCGAAGCCGAGCACGTTCATTCCTCCAGCGACCAGTATCTGGAGCAGTTCGAAGAGCTGAAGATGCGGCTGGGCATGGATTCGTTCGGCGGCTGGTAATTGCCCGCGGTCGAGTGGCCGACGGTTGGGAATTGGTGATCGATGGCCCGCGCCATGAGCCGTTTCGGCGCGTCACCAATTTCCAACCCACGGCCATTCGCGCCGGCGAACGCTTCAGCGTCATCATTTCGCTGCGCTCAGTTTGACGCCTTGCGTGGCGGACGGGGCGAGCTCCCACAACGAAACCGCGCCACCCGCTCCGTCGCGGCCGGCGGCGGCCAATGTTCGGCCGTCGGGCGAAAAGGCCACCTGCTGAATGTCGCCATGGGCTCGCGTCTCCAGAATTCCCAGCGGTTCGGCGACGTCGACGCGCCAAAGTCGTAGCGTGCCATCGGCCGAGCCGCTGAGCAACGTCCGGCCATCCGGAGAAAAGGTCAAGTCGTGGATGCCGCGCAGATGGCCGGTGAGCTGTCTTCTACTGCCAGTTTGGAGATCGATCAGATCGATCGTGGAGTCGCTATTGCCGACCGCAAGCGTGCGATCGTTCGGCGCCAGCGCCAGGACGTTCGCCTGGGGGGCAGGCCCTAAATCTTCTTCGCTGCCATTGGCCTCGTCCAAATTGCAGCGCAGCAGCCGCAGACTGCTCCCGGTTGAAAAAACCGCCTGATTTCCGTCCGATGTAAACACGGGCATAAGCCCTACATACGCTCGGTGAAGTCGCTTGCTCGGCAAATGCCATATTTCTGTTGCCTGTCCGCGCAAAGCCAACCAATGTCCATCGCGGGAAACGGTCAGCCGGTCGACAAGGTTGGCGCCGCGTTTTAAGACGCGCACCGAGGCACGATCCTCTTGAACATGCACGATCTGTCCCTCTCGGCCCACTGCGGATGCTGGGCAACGTACTGTTCGACGTCGACCCGTTCGCCGCGTTGCAGCCGCGCGGCGACCTCATCGACGACCTCGGCCATCGCCCATTCCGACGAGCCAGTGCCGCTCGGCGGCGCGCATTCGGGCGACAGGCGTTCGAGCATGGCAACGGCTTCACATAAAGCGAGGGGAATCCCCCGTTAGCCTACTCGCCGTCCAGCCGGATTGCCAGCATTTGCGTGGTCCGTGGTCCGTGGTTAGCGGTTAGCGGTTAGTGGTTAGTGATTAGTGGTTAGTGATTAGTGGTTAGTGGTTAGTGGTTAGTGAACCCAAGACCCAAGACCCAAGTCCTGGACCTGCGAGATGTTTCCCTTGACGGCCGGTTGCCGTGCGCGGTGCGAGGCGGCTAAAATAAACTGGTGGCCCGCAAGTCGCCGCTCGATCGTTTTTTTGCTGAATCGCCACGATGATTACGATAACTTTCGCCGATCACGAAACCGAAAAACGGGCCCTCGCTTTTTTGCTGGGCCGTTTCTCCGGTCGTGTGCTTCGTTCAGGCGAGCATCTTGTGCCCGAAGCGGCTCTTGAAGCGCTCGCCGCTCAAGACATTTCTTTTACCGTCAAGGGAAAGGCGACGTATGAGCAGCAAGTGGCGGCGCTACGAGGTGCTGCTCCCGATTCAGTTCAATGACGGTCGCGAAATCCCGCCGGAATGGCTCGCGGATGCCGTTTTGGAAATCGTCACCCGCTTCGGTGCGGCGAGCTACGAAACGCAAAAGGTCGAAGGCCACTGGCGTCACGCCGGCGTAACGTACCGCGACACCTTGGTGAAGGTTGTGGTTGACGTGGCGGATTCCAAGGAGCATCGCCAATGGCTCAAGGCTTTCCGCGATCGATGGAAAGCGAAGCTGGAGCAGATCGAATTATGGATGGTCAGCTATCGCATCGACGTTGAATGAATCGAACTCACGGGAACCCAAGACCCAAAACCCAAGACCTAAGACCCACGACCGCGCCCGCAATCAAAAATCCAAAATCGAAAATCCAAAATCCCCATCACTCTTCCCCCAACACCTCCCTCAATCTCTTCAGCGCCCTCAGCGCCCTCACCTTGACCGTCCCTTCCTTGATGCCCAGCGCGGCGGCCGTCTCGGCCACTGAAAGCTGCTCCAGGTGCCGCAGCACGAGCACCTCGCGGTCGTCGGGCGAAAGCCGATCGAGGCCGGCCCGTACGCGTGCCCGCAGTTCGTCGCGCACCATCCCTGCTTGCGGGTCGGCCGCCACGTCGACCAGCCGGCTGGCCAGTTCGGCCGCCGACTCGTCGGGCAAGCTCAGCACGCTCCGCTCCTCGCGCGACACGCTGCGGCGTTTGGCATAGAGGTGTGCCCGCTGCATGTCGATCAGCCGCTCGAACGTGAGCGACCGCAGCCAGACATAGAACGGCACTTCGACCATCATCGACTCCTGAATGACATCCAACGGATCGAGCCTGGCCTTGAGCCTTTTATCCATCCGCAGCGTGAGCACGTTTTTCAAGCGGTCCCGCTGCCGCCCGAGCGCCTCCATGCCCGCACGTTCGTCGCCTTTTCGGGCCCGCGCCGGCAGCTCTTCGGTGTCGGGTTCTTTGGTGCGAGGCATGCGAAGAGGGTTCGGGGTTCGGGGTTCGGGGTTCCAAGGCCGTCATGTTTAGCGCTCAGGACGTTGACGTACGTTCGGTGCTCGTGCCGCCAGCTAATCTGCCTGTCGTCAAGTTGATCTCAGGTGTCAACCGTTGACACGTCTCAAAAGGGGGGAGCCAGCGGCTTCCTAGCCACTACTCGCTCTCAGTTCAGCAGGTCGCCGCGCTTCTCGTTGAGATTATCTTTGGCGTAAGTGGCCCACAACCAGTTTCCTTCGTTTCCTTCTGTTGAATTGCCAGTCCGCCCACGGCAAGCTACTTGGCGCGCTGGGAAGCCCATCCTCCTGTCAACTGGTGTGTTCCTTGTAGTACTCCGCCGAGCCGGTGAAGCCGGCGATCACGTCTTCGTTGGTCTCGCCGTTGGCGAACTGCGCGAGCCAATAGGCGAGCCCGCCTGCGTCGGCGGCTCGGCCCAGGTAGTGCATATAGTCGTCGTTGATGAGCTGTGTGTTGTTCTCGGTGCTGCCGGCGATGCCCGTCGCCACCTGCGAGCGCGTCTGGCCGGCCGCCAACTCGCTTTCCCAAAAACCTTCGCCCGCCGTGTCAGCCATACGACCCAAGAGAAGCTGACAGGCCGCGTCGATCCAGTCCTTATCGGTGCCGCCGGCGTTCTTGTAGAACTCGTCGGTGGCAATGAAACCCGCCTCCAGCCCTTGGTCGGTCAGTCCGTTCTGCAATTGCGAGGTCCAGAATTGGATGCCCGCCGCGTCGGCCGCTCGGCCCAAGAGCGTCAAATAGTCGGGCTTGATGACGAAGTTCTCGTAATACTCGGCGCTGTGGACGATCGCCTGCGCGACGTCGCTGATCGCCATGCCGCCGACGATCTGCTGGGTCCAATACTGCAAACCGGCCGCGTCCGCTGCGCGGCCCAAGACGTCGAGAAACACGGCGGCCACGTATTTCGCTGAGGCCGTGGCTTGCGGACCGACGGTCGCATTGCCGTTGAGCACTGTCGAGACGCCCTCTTCGATCGCGGTGATCTTGGTGGCGAATTCGCCGGCGGAGGTGTTGGTGTGCGAGCCGACGACGGTGTAGGTACCGCTCGATTCGCTCACGGTGCCGGCCGAGGTCTGGCCGTCGCCCCAGTCGATCGTGGCGGAGAGGCCGGAGGCCGGTTCGCTGCCGTCGCCGTGCGTGAAGGTGGCCACGGTGGCCGCTGAGATTGCCGTGCCCGGCGTGCCGGTGAGTGCCGCGCCTGTGCCGTTGATCGGCGCTTCGGTTACGGTAACGCTGTCGGTGGCCGTGGCGTCGGGCAAGCCGGCGCGCCGAATTACCACGTTCACGGTTTCGGGCGATGCGCTCTCTTCAGCATAGACGTGGCTGCCCGTGACGGTGAACACGCCGCTGGGGTCGGGGCCGGTGATGGCGCCGGCCGAGGCACTCGAGCCGTCGCCCCAGTCGATGGTGGCCGAGTAGCCGCTGAGCGGGCCCGCTCCATTAGGATCGGTGAAGGTGGCCACGGCGGCATTCAAGGTCGTTAGCTCTGCCGCGGAGATCGCGCCCACGGCGGTGGCACTTACAGCGACTCCGGCGATAGCGGAAACCGTCACGGCATCCTGCACGTCAACATCGGGGGACGCGTTTCCCAGCGACCGCCGTCAGCTCGCGCAAGGCATCCAACGAACGGCTTCGCAACGCATCTTCATCCAAGTCCGATTGGCCGCGGAGTTTCGGATCCGGGCAGAAAGCGTCCACATCCGCGAATAACTGGTTGAGCACGCTGAAGGCCGCGTCGGGCAGACGGGCCGATTCGTTCTTGAACATTTTCAGGTACGAAGATTCGAATGTCTCGGCGTTGATTGCCCCTGAAGCGAATCGCTCGATTAACTGAACGTATTTGGCAACGGCCGCTTCCATAAAAACTCATCCACCTGAGAAGGAGGGACGGAGAAACAGGAGCGAGGGAGAGACGGAGAGACGGAGGGAGTGAGCGAGGGACTCATGGAAGGACCCAGTCGTCGGAGTTGCGGCTCATGTTCACGAGCATGCCGATGATTGCGTCGCCGCCAGATTCGAGCAGACCGACCGCGACGCGCGACGAATCTGCCCGGTCAGGGAATATCGCTCTTCCGCGGGAAAGCGCTTCGAGAGGTGAAAGATCTTCATCGCCGCGGCAAAGGCACGCTGGCCCGGATTATTCATGGCCCCACACTAACCCGAAGCGCAAGCGAGGAAGGGCAAACAACTTACCTCGCTTGCGCTTCGGGTTGGTATGCGCCCAGTCTGCGCTGGAATTCGTGGGGCCATGAATAATCCGGGCTGGTAGACCTCAAGATCCATAATGCCGCCTAACTGTGCGTCCCATCTACGGTAACCCCGTACCGGTTCTTCGTGACCGTCCCTCCGTCTCTCAGTCGCTCCCTCTCTCCGTCTTTCCCTCGCTGTTACACCGCCGCGCGTGCCCGTAAAGTGCGGCCGATCACCACGACCGCCTCGATCACCAGCAGCACGCCGAGGCCCAGCAAGACCGCCGTGATCGGCCCGTTCACGTCGAAGCGGCCCTGTTGCCAGACCTCGCTGAAACTGGCGGCCCATTCATAAAGGATCATCCCGAGCATGCTGAAGGTAATCACCACCATGAAGGCGGCCGGAACCGCCGTGTACAGCCAGCGCTTGCCGGTCCGCAGCAGCCAGACGGTGACGCCGATCAGCGTCAGCGCCGCCAGCAATTGGTTGGCGGTGCCGAACAGCGTCCAAAACACTTTCCAGGCCGGCACCGGCTTGCCGCTCAGCGGATCGACCAACGTCTGCAACACCAGGTACATCGGCGGCACCAACGTCAGCACCGTGCAAACGAGCTTGCCCCTCGGCCCGCGCCAACCGGTGAACTCTTCCAGCACGTAGCGCCCCAGCCGCGTACAGACATCGAGCGTGTCGTAGATGAACGTGGCAAAGGCCAGCAGACAAAAACTGTAGAGATAGTGGTGGGCCGCGTCGTAGCTCATGCCCAGGCCGCTGGCCAACAGGCCGATGAACCGCGAGATTCCCTCGGCGAAAATGACGTCGGGGTTGCCCGTGGCCCCTTTCGCCAGAATCATCACGCAGCTCAGCGAGATCACGGCTACAAACGCCTCCAACAGCATGCAGCCGTAGCCGATCGACTTGGCGTCGCTTTCCACACGCAACTGCTTGGACGACGTGCCCGAACTGATCATCGAATGAAAGCCGCTGCACGCCCCGCAGGCGATGGTGACGAACAGCACGGGGAAAATCAGCATCGTTTTTCCGCCTTGCACCACACTGAAGCCGAGAAACTTCGGGTAGGTGATATCGATGGCCTGCCCCATCAAGCTGGCGGCCACAATGCCCAAGAATGCCAGCAACACGGTCGCCGAGAGGAAGTAGCCACCCAGGTAGCCCCGCGGCTGCAACAGCGCCCATACGGGCACCACCGATGCCACGCCGCAATAGACCAAGAGCAAAATGTCCCACGACTTGGCGGCGCTGCCGCCATAGCGAAGCGCGTCGGGAATGGAAATCGGCATATAGGGTCCGGCCCAAATCGACAGCAGCACCAGCGGCATGAAGATGACGGTGGCCCAGGTGAGCGGCAGCCGCGTGTAGCGCAGCACGAGCCCCATGACGACCGCCAGGCCGAGATACATCATCGACGAGCTGGCCACCGCCTCGCCCGTCGCCACGGCCTCGCTGCCCGCGGCGGGATTCGGAGCGAACGTACTGGCCGTAATATCGGTAAAGGCGACCACGATGTAGACCAGCGCGATCCAGACGAACGACAGAAAGAGCAGGTAGGCCCGGCGGCTCATGTGCTCGCGGACGATGTCGGGAATACTGCGGGCCTTGTGCCTGACGCTGGCCACCAGCGAAGTCATGTCATGGACTCCGCCGATAAAGATGCTGCCGACGAGAATCCATAGGATGGCCGGCAGCCAGCCGAACCACAGCCCGGCCACGATCGGGCCGACGATCGGCCCGGCGGCGGCGATGGCCGAAAAATGTTGCGAAAAAAGGTAGGGGGCCGGCGTGGGCACAAAATCTTCGCCGTCATTGATCTCGACGGCCGGGGTGGGCACCTCGTCGCGCAGGTCGAGTTGCCGGGTCAGCCAACGGCCGTAGGTCAAATAGGCCGCGATCAGGATGATGCCCGTACCGATGGTGATGGCCAGTAGGCTCATGGCTTTGTTCGTTGGATGAAGGAAGCGGTGCAATAGACATTGTAGGGTGGAAAAAGCGAGCTTGCGAGCGCCGGCCCGCCATGTTTGAGGCGATAGGCGATAGGCGTTGGGCGTTAGGACAGCATCTTCACACCGCGCCTAACGCCCATCGCCTGACGCCTCCATTACGGTGGGCCGGCGCTCGCAATCTCGCTGGCCCCACCCTACGTTTGGTGGGCCGATGGCAATCCCGTGCGATGGCGAGATCAATGCTCGCCGAAACGGCGCGATTCGACGGTCTCCACCTTCCCGCTGCGATTGCGAACGATCAACGCGGCGGCATGCTCGGTCTGTTCGATGAGCCGAAGGCCCTTTTCGGGACCCAGTACGCACACGGCCGTGGCCAGACTGTCGGCCGAGATGCAATCGGCGGCAATCACGGTGACGCTGCTCTGATCGGTCAGCCCCAGACCCGTGGCCGGATCGACGATGTGCGAATAGCGCTGGGCGTCGAACACCACGTGTTGAAAAGCGTCGCCCGACGTGGTGACCGCCTGGTCGTGCAAACCCAGATACCGGCTGGGCGGCCCGGCGGCGTCGAGAGGAGCGATGCCGATCTTCCAGCCCTCTTGGCCGGGCGGAGGACTGGCCGCCAGAATGTCGCCGCTGGCGTCGATCAATGCCCGGTGGATGCCGTGCCGCCGGAGCACGGCCATTGCCTGATCGACGGCGTAGTCGGCGGCGATCCCGCCCAGATCGAGCCGCATGCCGGGCACGAGAAGCCGGGCGGTGCGCCGGGAAGGGTCGAGTTTCAGCTTTTGGTAGCCCACCGCCGCCCGCGCTTCGGCCAGCCGCTCGGCAGCTCACCGCGGGGCCAGGACGTGCCAGTTATCTTCGTGCTCGCGCAATTGCTCATACAGTTGCCAGGAGATGCCGGAAAGCACGATCCGACGTTCGCCGTGAAGCACAGTTTTTTTGACGGTCGCCATCTCCGTCCAATTAGCGGTGTTGAACAACGCCACGAACATTGCCTGGCTCGCCAGCTATTGATCTGTGGGACATTAAAGTCCGACGGAAGGTATGAAACCTCAGCCACCACATATTCCAGCTTCATTATTCGGCCTCGGCGCCGCGTAGGGTGGGCCGGCGCTCGCACGCTCGTCTCAGCCTACTTCACTCGGGAAGTTTCTTGTCTTCTTCCTTCAGCAGATTCTCCTCGCCCTCATGCCCCTCGTGCTCGTCCTTCTTCGTCTCGTCGGCCGAAGGGGCCTTCTTCTTGATGATGTCGTCGCGACCGAGGTGAATCTTCTGATACGTGCTGTCCGAGACGATGTAATACCAGTTGGCGAAGCGGCCGCTCAGCTCCTTGGCCTTTTCTTCGCCCTGCTTGACCTTGTCTTTGTACTCTTTCTCCTTGCGCTCGTTCTCCTTCGTGACGCGTTCGCGCGCCAGTTCTGCGGGCGTTTTCGGCTTGGCAAGCACCGGATTCTTCGTTTCCGGCTTTGCCTTGTCGCTCTTGGGCGGTTTCTTTTCCGCTTTTGGTTTGGCCGGCTTCTCGGCCTCCTCGTTGACCGCTTCGCTTTCTTCATCGGCCAGCGCCAATAGCCCTGCGGCGTCGTTCAGGACCGATTCGATGGCCGAAGTCTTTTCGGCATCCTCCTTGGGCTCTTCTTTCCCTTCCGGCGCGGCTTCTTCTTTCGCCGGTGCTTCGCCGGGCAACTCCTCCAATTCGGGCTTGGTCAACAGGTCTTCGTTGAACTGGGCCGTGACCATGATATAGCGGTTGGCGCCGGGCCCCTTGCCTTTGTCGTCGGCCTTGTCTTCATCGCTTTCCTCGGCCGGCTCTTCGTCGCCGCCCTTCTCGCCGCCGCCGGCAATTCGGCCGAAGCGGAGCGTGTATTGCACGCCCTCTTTGGTGCCGCAGATCACTTCGCCTTCGTTGGAGACAATCTCCTGTGGGCCGCCGCCGATGCTCGCCACGCGGAAGCCGGCGACCAGCAGCGATTCCTGGGCCTCTTCATTGGTAGCCAGACCTTCGCCCGCCCGCAGGTCGGCCGCCAGGCCCTCCGGCTTGGGACGCACGTCGACGATCTTCAAGTCGTCCAACGCGGTCTTCAGGTCGTTCAGCTTCGTGGAGTTCAACTCCTCGTCGTCGGTGAGCGTCTGCGGCTCGTATTCGCGGCTCTCGAGGTTGAACACTTCGAGTTCTTGCAGCTTCCATTTCGAGTCTTTCGCGTCATAGCGCACGTCGATCTTGCTGCGCGGATCGATGCCCCGCCGCAGCTCGTCGATCGAGTAGTCATTGAACGCCACCCGCTCGATGTCCCAGGCGTTGAGCTTGAGCAGGTCCTTTTCGATCCAGTCTTCGAACTTGGTCGAAAACTTGTCGGTCTTCAGCTTGACGACGTACACCGGATCCTGGCCGGGGATGCGCACATAGTACAAATCGGTCTGGCCTTTGACCGGCTTGCCGATGATGATCTGCGCCAGCTTCTTGCCCGACGGGTCTTCCATCGTCACCCGCTTGCCCACTCCGGTGGTTCCCGACGCCAGCGACTTGGGATCGGGATCGACGACGCCATAGGTGACGTGCATCGAGGGATCGTCGGTTTCGATGTTGATGGTCTCGCAGCCCACCAGGGCGGCGGCCGCCTCACCGAGTTGCTGGCTGGCGTCGGCCGGATAATCGTGGTGCGAGGGAATCCGCCACAGGCCGTTCTGTTCGGCCACTTTGAAAGGCTTCAGCGTCGCCGTGTCGGGATCGTATTCAATGATCTCCAACGATTTGGCCGATTCGGGTTTCAAGTCGGCGAACAGCGACTTGCCGACGAGTTGCCGTTTGCTCTCGTCGGTTTCCGCGGGTCCTAGATGGGTCCAAACGCCGACGGCCACGGCCACTACCGCCGCCGCCACGAAGCCCACCGTTTTGATCATTTCGTTCATCGCTCTGCCTTGGGCGTTTCGCCCGTCATTGCTCACAAAAAAGGAACCGAGAATTCGTCAACGTCAACCGCGGCGACGCGGCTCAGCGCAGCCGGCTGCGGGCCACGCCCTCACGCTCGTGCGCGCGCCGGTTGAAAAACACCCCCAGACCGACCAGCATCGGCAAGATCGGCGGCAGCACCACCGCCCACATCTTATACCAGTCTTGCTCGCGCGTAACCTGCAGGTTCAAGTCGCGCTCGATCTTGGTGACCTTCTGATCCAGATCCTTTTGAAGCTGCCGCTTGCGGGCGTCCAACCGTTGGTTGCCTTCCCGCTCCAGGATCTGCAGCCGCTGCATCAGCTCGATCGTGTTCATCTTTTCGCCACGTTTCTTCAACTCGGACACGCGCTTGTCGAGCTCGGCCTGCTCTTTCGCCGTGGCCTCTTCCAAATCCTTGCGCTTCTCCAGCTTTTCCTTTTCAGCCGCCACCTTGGCGTCTTTCGTCTTCTCTTCGATGGTGGCCAACACGCGGTGCTTCAAGCGGCGCTTGCGAATGTCGATGAACCGGTCGTCGCCCGCCAGCGCGTCGAGCACGTTGAGCGTGAAGGTGATGTTGTCCAGGCTCAAATCCAGTTCGCGATCGGGATCCTGACTTTGTTGCCGGAACTGGAAAAACTCTTGATAGAAAAGGTCGATGTCGGCGACCACCACCGCGTTGATCTCGGTGCGCTTCTTCTTTTCCTCCTTGTCGCCGTCCTTCTTCTCGTCCGCCTCGCTTTCTTTGGCGGTTTCTTCGGCGTCCTCCTCCGGCAGCTTGCCGGTGATGTGGGCCGCCAGAGTGTAGTAATCGCGCGTGGGCTTGCGGCGCGGGTTCGGATTCAGCCCCCCGCCGCCACCGAAGGGATTCATTGTTTGCAGGTCGGAAAAGGCGACCTCGGCCGTCTCGTCGCCGGTCTGCAACAGCGGCTCGAACTTCATGTCCGATGCGTTCAGATGCTTGAGCGATCCGGCATACAACAGCAGCACTTGTTGCAAGCCCGAGCTGATGGGGTCTTTTTGGCTGAACACCGGATGGTCTTTTTTGTCTTCGCTGGCGCCGGCGTCGATGAACAGCCATTCCGGCGTGACCGCCAGCTCGAGCTTTGGATAGGGATTGTAGTATTGGCAGACGAGTTCGTGGGCCTCGAATTCGATGCCCAGCAGCTTCCATAATTCACGGATGTCGCCCTTCGGCAGCGGCTGCTGCCCGCCAAACATCATCATCTGCTGCGGCGGTCGCTTGGGGGCCGTTGTGCCCGGAACGTCGCGAGTGAGAGAAAGCGGATCTTCGAAAATCGCCGTGGGAATTCCGCGCTTCACCGCCGCCACGAAGTTCTTCATCTGTTCGGGCGAAAGCGACGACGGCTGCACCGCGAACAAGACGTCGATGTCGTCCTTGACCGGTGTGTCGGCATTCACCTGCACCACGTCATATTGTTTTTCCAACTCGTCGATCAGCAAGTCGTTGCGGCCTTGCGTAAACGTCTGCATGTTGAAGCTGGCATACAGCTTGGCGTCGGTGACGAGCACGCCCAGCTTCTGACGCTTCTCTTCCGACACCGTGGCGATCGACCGGGCCAATTCATATTCCACGGGCACCGCCGGACCGAGAAACGGCACGACGACTTTTTCCAGACCCGACGTGAAGGCGACGCCCATGTAAATCTGTTCGCGGCTCACCGCGCCGCGCGTCCGCGAAAAGACCGGCTGCGGCGTGATGTTGAACTGCTGCTCGGCCTGCTGCGCCTCGGGACTGAGCGGTTTCGTGTCGTGAATCCGCAGCCTCACCAGGTTCTTGCCGCGGGCCGCGAACTCGCGCAGCATCGAGAGCAGATCGAGCCGCGTTTTGACGTAGGATTCCGGCACCTCCGGGCTGATATAGGCGTCGATCTTCACCGTCCGCTTCAGGTTGCCCAACAACTCGCGCGTCTTCGGCGACAGCGAGCTGAGGCCCTCGGCCGTCACGTCGGCACGCAAATCGAAATGCTGCAAGATCATCACCACGCCCACGGCAATGCCGATCAGCGAGCCTCCCCGCAGCAGATAATGCGGACCCAGCGACAGCCCGTCCTTGCCGCCCTGCCAATGCCGGCGGCCGATGAGCACCATGCTCAAGTAGAGCATCACCACCACGGTCAGCACAAAGTAGGAGACGCCCGAAAGGCTGACCACGCCGCGGCCAAAATCGCGGAACTGCTCTTCCAGGCTCCATTGTTTCACCGGAATGGCCCACTCGGCCGGCATGATCACATCGGCGTTGGCCGCGAAGGCCAACGGTGCGTTGAACAACGTCCCCAGCACAAAGCCGACCGTGAGGTTGCCGGTCAGGAACGAGGCCACCATGCCGATCGAGAGCATCGCCGCCCCCACCAGCCAGTAACCGAAGTAGGTGCCGAAAAACAGTCCCAGGTCAGGCCCCACCGGCTGGTCGGGCAAGGGGTGCTTCGGATACGCCAGCCAGCTCAGCACCGAAAGGTTGCAGATCATCGAAAACAGCAGGGCCACGCTATAAATCGCCACCGCCGCCAGATACTTGCCCAGCACCACGTCGAAATCCGCGGCGGGAATCGTCAGCAGCAACTCGTCGGTCCCTTGCCGCCGCTCCTCGGCCCAAATGCTCATCGTGATGGCCGGAATGAAGACCAGCATGATGTAGGGCAGATAGCGGTTGAGCTGGTCGAGATTCGCCAGGTTCGAGCTGAAGAAGTCGTTCGGCCAGAAGGCCGCGAACGAACTCAACAGCACGTAGACGCAGATGAACACATACCCGGTCGGGTTGGCGAAATACGAGTTGAAATTCCGCCTAAAAATGGCGCTGACAACGTTGAAGTTCATAATCCAAAATCCAAAATCGAAAATCCAAAATCAGGCCACGGCACTCGTCAATTGATGAAAATGCTCTTCCAACGGCTTGCCGTCGGCGGTCAGTTCGCGCGGCGTGCCATCGTAAATCAGCCGCCCTTCGTTGATGAACAGCACCCGGCTGGCCATCGCCTCCACCTCTTGCAGAATGTGCGTCGAGAGCAGAATCGTCTTGTTCTGGCCGAGCCGGCGGATGGTGTCGCGCACTTCGCGAATCTGGTTCGGGTCGAGACCCGCCGTCGGCTCGTCGAGAATCAGCACGTCGGGCTCGTGCAGCAGGGCCTGGGCCATGCCCACGCGCTGCCGATACCCCTTCGACAACTTGCCGATCGCCTTGCCGATCACGCTGCCCAAGGCGCACAACTCGACCACCGCGGCGATCCGCTCGCGGCGATAAGCCCCGGTCATGCCGCGGGCGTCGGCGAAAAATTCCAGCAGGCTGCGGGGAGTCATGTCGGGGTAGAGCGGCCCGTTTTCGGGCAAATAACCCAGCCGCGTCGAGCCGGCCAGCCGATCGACCGACATGTCGTGGCCGGCGATCTTGGCGATGCCCGCCGACGGGGCCAGGTAGCCGGTCAGCAGCTTCATGGTGGTGCTTTTGCCGGCGCCGTTGGGCCCCAGAAAGGCGACCACTTCGCCTTGGCGGATACTGAAGGTCACGTCCTGAATGGCGGTGAAGTCGCCGTAATACTTCGACAGGCCGATCGCCTCGATCATGGCCGGACGCGATTCATCTGCCATCGTCAATCGGTCTCCCTCTGCTTGGATTTTGGATTTTGGATTTGCGGCTTTTCGCCAACGGAGGATGGCCTTCCTAGGCCCTCACCAATAGGAGGATGGCCTTCCCAGGCCGTCGCCGTTTGGGGTGACGGGCTAGGAAGCCCATCCTCCGAGGCCGCCTTCGCTACCGCCGCAAGGGGCAGCGCCGTGCCGGGCGTGCGGAAAACCCCAAAAATAATATCCCCGTCGCGCCCTGTCTATAGCTACCAGCAATTCCCGGCGAGCATGCCTTGCGGAGCCGATGGCCGACCCACGGCCCTCCACGCGCGCGACTTGGTTGCACTCGTACGATAAGATAGTCGATCCAGCGAAAGCAAGTAGACTCGCAAACGTGACGACCAACCGTT
>DATLUO010000052.1 GCA_035533075.1 Pirellulales bacterium
GAGTCGCACCCGGCGCGCGGAGCTTATGAGGCTCCACTGAGCACTGGCCCACCTGCGTCAAAGTGACCAAGGGGAGACTCGAACTCCCACGCCCACGAGGGGCCGACGTTCTGAGCGTCGTGCGTCTTCCAGTTGCGCCACTTGGCCAAAGCGACCCGTGCGGGAGTCTAACCCGCCTTCCGAGCTTGAGGGGCTCGCGTCCTGAACCGATAGACCAACGGGCCAAGTTGTGTTTTCGAGTGCGCCGGGCAGGAGTTGAACCTGCAAAGCCCGAAGGCGGGTGGGTTACGGCCACGTGAGCTTGCCAATGCCCAACCGACGCATGTTGTCGAGTGGCGCAGGTCGGAGTCGAACCGACAGGTCACCAAGGTTTGAGCTTGGCCGCTTTGCCTGTTTGCGTACCGCGCCGCGATTTCTAAAGCGTCCCCGATGGGATTTGAACCCACGATCTCCACCGTGACAGGGTGGCGAGCACTCCAGGCTGCTCCACGAGGACGAGCTGTATTCAAGTGGCCCAGGTGGGACTCGAACCCACAGCATCCCTGGTTCTAAGCCAAGGTGGTCTGCCGTTAGCCGATCCCCGATCAATAAAAGTGCCCTGCGAGAGTCGAACCGGGCACCGCCGCGCAGCAGTGGTCGGCCAGCTTGGAAGGCTGGAGCCTTTGCCGCTCGGCCAAGGGCACGTCAAGGCGGAAGGTGGGAGAGTCGAACTCCCAAGGCATTGCTGCTCGACCGCTTTCGAGGCGGCTGCCATCGCCGGTTGGCTTGCCCTTCCGTTTCTGTCGAAGCTGCGGTGGCAGGAATCGAACCTGCGTCAGGGCGGTTAACAGCCGCCTACCCGTACCAGCACGAGTTCCACCGCAATCGAGTCGGCGTGGCCGGATTTGAACCGGCGCTCTCGTGCTCCCGCGACCACCAGCATCCATGCCGGCGGTGCCCGGCGGAATCCCAGGCTTTCCTACACGCCGCTAAAGAGCACCCAGCCGGAGTCGAACCGGCACATTCTGCCTGGCAGGCAGACAGGCATCCGCTACATCATGGGTGCTTGAGCGATCACCAAATTGTCAAAGATCGAGAGCACCGGACCACGCTGCGCGCGGTGCCCGGAGTCGAACCCACGTTGCCGCGTTACGGGTGCGGTGTCTTCGCCGCTAGACGACCAGTGCCTGTTTGCCTCAAGTGGGACCAGACGGGCTCGAACCGTCACCAGCCTGGTTAAGAGCCAGGTATGCTGCCGCTAACACCTTGATCCCGTGTTGTTTGTTTGCCGCCTCTCCGCCAAGCCAGTCGGCACGGAAGGAATCGAACCTTCGACCAGGGCCTTATAAGAGTCCCGCTCTGCCACTGAGCTACGTGCCGAAAAGCCAGTGGGGCCGGAGGGAGTCGAACCCTCACCCTTCCGCTTAAAAGGCGGATGCGCTGCCGTTACGCCACGACCCCATGTTGCCGATCTGGCGTATGCGTTTGAGCCGCTGTAGTTGCCGCATGTCTTGGTCTCCCCGACCAGGCGGAATAGCCGCTTTCCTACGTTCTGGTTTCAAGTAGCTCGTCGGGGAGTTGAACCCCGGTCTCCGGCTTGAAACACCGGCATCCTGAGCCGCTAGACGAACGAGCCCTGTCTTTGTCAGTGGGTCGGGAGGTGCTCGAATCCTCGTTTCCTGGTTTTCAGGCAGGTGCTAAACCGTCTCAGCTACCGACCCGTGGTTGGGCGCCAACGAAAAAAGCCCGGTGTCTTGTGACACCGGGCCTTTGAAAAGCCTTGTCTCGCCAGAACGGCCGAGCGTCACAAGCGCAACGGATGCGCGGGGAGCGAATTCGCCGGTTGACCGGCAAATAAGCACGTCCCTATGCGTTCGTTGGTGATGCTTGGCCGTTTGGAAGTCATTGGAAATCTCGTTGGCCCGCTTGGGGCCGTCGTTAGAAGCGGCGCAGGCCGACCACACGATCAGCTGCATCCGCTAGGTTATACCTTCATAGACGCGGAAGGTTTCAATTGGTTCGCTTGAATTCTTCAGCTTGCATAAACGACGAAGCCTTTCGCACCCGCGGTCGGCGATGTATTCGCGGCCCGAACAGAATCCGAACACTGCCTTCGACCGTGGCCACTGGCCCGCGGATCTAATGGCCTGCACTACCCCCCGATCCGCGACACAGAGGTTTTGTCCGGCGTCGCCCAAGACCGGATCGACGCTATCGTTCGATCGACTCCTTTGGGCCGGATCGGCCACGGCGAGGACACCGCCAACGTCGTGTTGTTCCTGTTGTCAGTGGAATCGAGCTTCAGTACTGGGCAGACGCTCGTAGTCTGCGGCGGGCGCGTGATGTTGCCGTGATGCCGGCATGCCGGATGGCTCCGTCGTCCGGACGGGTGGCGGGGGCCGCCGCAAGGCGCCGCTGGCTCGACGGCCACAATTCCTTCGACTATAGTGGCGGCAGAGCTGACCAAGGAGAGACTTGTACCGAACACGGTTCCTCTTGGGGAGCTTGGGAAACGGAACGCATGGATCTTGGCCTGAGCGGTAAAATCGCCTTTGTCACCGGGGCGTCGAGCGGCATCGGCGCGGCCACGGCCCGCCTGCTGGCCGAGGAAGGCGCCGACGTTGTCCTTGCGAATCACAACAACGTCGTCGGAGCTGCCGCCACCGCACAGGCTGTGGCTGGCGCGGGGCGAAGGTCTTGGACGGTGCGGCTCGACATGGCGGACCCGGTCTCAGTCGATTCGGCGCTGCGCGAAGTCGAAGGCAGCGTGCCCGGCCTCGACGCCGCAATTCTCTGTGCGGGCACGAACGTCATCAGGCCGCTTCTGGATGTTACGGCGGACGAATGGAACGAAGTGATCCAGGTCAATTTGAACGGCATGTTCTATGTGCTGCGCGCGGTGGCGCCGCTGATGCGCGACGGTGCGTCGATCGTGACGGTGGCCAGCGTGGCGGGCCACACGGGCGCCGCACACCACGCCCACTATGCGGCGGCCAAGGCAGGCGTGATCAACCTGACCAAGAGCGCCGCCAAGACGCTGGCCCCAAGAGTGCGCGTCAACTGCGTCGCTCCCGGACTGACCGAAACCGAAATGGGCAAGCAAGCCATCGCCGAGCAGGACCGTGATTACCTGGCCACGAAGCTGTTGGCCCGACGGATGGCTTCGCCCGAAGAGATTGCCCGCTCGATCGTCTTTCTGGCCAGCCCGGCCGCCAGCTTTGTTTTCGGCGCCACGCTGGACGTCAACGGCGGGAGGGAGTTGCGTTAGTCTTGCCCGTGCAGGGCCGTGCCCAGGTGCGAGCCTTGCATGATGCCGGCCAGGAAGAACCGCAAGCGTCTTGTAGGCATAGTTGAACAGCGATACGGAAGCAACTCACGCGGTGGCTGGCTGTCCGCGTGCATTTACCCTTCCTCGGCGCAGCGCGGTCCGGCCATCAAGGTCTCCTCACTGGCCGCGTCGGCGTATTGGGAAAAATGTCGTTGAAACAGCCGGCCAAGCTTGCGGGCCGTCCGGGCGTAGGCGTTGCGGTCGTCCCAGGCTCGTTCGGGCGACAACAACCTTTCCGGCACGCCGGGGCACGCCGTCGGCACGTGCAGCCCGAACCACGGCTCTTCCACCGTCTTGGTGTGCGAGAGGTCGCCCGCGTGGATCGCGTCGACGATGGCCCGCGTGCTGACCAACGGGATGCGCGAACCGCTGCCGTGCGATCCGCCGGTCCAACCCGTGTTCACCAGCCAGGCTTCGGCCCCGTAGGTCCGCATGCGCTCGGCCAGCATCTCGGCGTACTTGGTTGGGTGCCAGACCAGAAAGGCGGCGCCGAAGCAGGCCGAAAACGTGGCCTGCGGCTCGGTGACGCCGTGCTCCGTCCCCGCCACCTTCGCCGTGTACCCGTTGATGAAGTGATACATGGCCTGCGGCGGCGTAAGCCTGCTGACGGGCGGCAACACGCCGAAGGCATCGCACGTCAGCAAGATCACGTGCCGCGGATGGCCGGCCAGGCAGGGAATCTGGGCGTTGGGGATGAACTCGATCGGGTAGCTGGCCCGCGTGTTTTCGGTGATCGACGCATCCGAGTAATTCACCTCCCGCGACAACGGATCGCAGGTCACATTCTCCAGCACCGAGCCGAAACGGATGGCCTGATAAATCTGCGGCTCCTTTTCAGCCGAAAGGTTGATGCACTTGGCGTAGCAGCCCCCCTCGATGTTGAACACGCCGTCGTCGCACCAGCAGTGCTCGTCGTCGCCGATCAGCTTGCGGCCGGGGTCGGCGGAGAGCGTGGTCTTGCCGGTGCCGGAAAGACCGAAAAACAGCGACACGTCGCCCGCCGGCCCCTCGTTGGCCGAGCAGTGCATCGAGAGCACGCCCTGCTTGGGCATGAGGTAGTTCATGATGGTGAAAATGCCTTTTTTCATCTCGCCGGCGTATTCCGTGCCCAGCACGACGAACTCGCCGCGCTCGAAGCTCAGGTCGATGCTGGTCTTGGAGGTCATGTGCCGCGTGTGCAGATTGGCCGGGAACTCGCCCGCGTTGAAGATCACGTAGTCAGGTTTGCCGAAGTCGGCCAACTCGTCGGCCATGGGCCGGATGAGCATGTTGTGCATGAAGATGGCATGGTATGGCCGGGCACAGATCACGCGGACTCTCAGCCGGTACTTGGGATGCCAGCCGGCGAAGCCATCGAACACGAACAGCCGCGGACGGAAGTTCAAAAAATCGATGGCCCGCTCGCGGTTGGTAAGAAACGTCTGTTCGTCGAGCGCGATGTTGACATCGCCCCACCAGATGTCGGGCGAGCTGCGCGGATGGTCGACGATGCGTTTGTCTTTGGGGCTGCGGCCGGTTTTCGTGCCCGACCGCGCGATGAGCGCGCCCGCGGCGCTGAGGGCGCACTTGTCGGTCTCGATGGCCACTTCATAGAGCCGGGCCGCCGGCGCGTTGCGCCACACTTCGGCCACCGAGATGCCGTACTGACTCAGATCGAAATTATCCTGCATGCACGTCCTCGTCCCACCCTACGACTTTTTTGCGCCGTTCGCGGTGAACCAATACCGTCCGGAGGTCCCGCGCTCGACGTGTTTCTCGACCGCCTGGCGCGCGGCGAGCGCGGCGCTCAGCTCGGCGATCGCTCGCTCGACCGACTCAGATTCAGCGTCGTCCAGCTCCCGTTTGCCGAAACGGACGCGATAAAACGCCTCGGCAATGCGCCGCGGCAGCGCGCCGGCCGGCTGCGTCAAGGGCGACTCGGCGAGGTGCCCGCCAGTGGCCAGGGCAAACTCGAGCTGCGTCTGAGCGGCGACGCGCGGCATGTCGTAGCGGGCCAGCAACGACTCGAACTGCTCGTAGAACTCGACTCGCCTCGCGGCGCGCCGAAGTGCCGCGGGCCGACGCTTTCGCCAGCGGCGCACGCGACCTGCCAGCATGCTGGCCGCCTTCCACGAACCGACGCCCGCCAGCAAGGATGTCATCGAGATCAGCAGTCCCTGCCAACTCAACAGCCCGTGAGAAAGGCCGAGCCGCTGTTGCAACACCTCGGCCAACCAGCGGCGAATCTCTTCGCGCCCTTCTTCATCAGTGAGACTGTGCAAGGCGCTTTCCAGCCGCTCCAGCAACGGCTGGTAGATCGCTTCTTGTTGCCGCCGCGAATCCATGCCCAACACGTAGTTGGTCCAGACGAGCTGGGTCAGATCGAGCAACCGCCTCAGGGCGCCGATTCCAAAGCTGTCGGCCAACTCATCGTCGCCGGACCGGGAGGGTGTGGGATCGAGTATCAGCCAGGCGCCGTGGCGTCTCGCTTGCGGATGATCGAGCAGGTTGTGCCGCAACTCCTTCGGCCCCACATAGGCCTCCACCCAGGCGTGCGCGTGCAACTCGCGGACCTGGTAAAGGCGGTGGACCGGGTCCCACTCACCTCCTTTGAAGCCCAGCGCCAGCCGGGCCGGAATATTCAGGCTGCGGAGCATCAGCGTCAAGGCGCTGGCGAAATACTCGCAATGCCCCTGGCGGTTCGTCACCACAAAGTCTTCGACCGGGTCGGTGCCGGGTGCGCGCCGCACCGATCTCAACGAGAATTGGAATGCGCCTTCGTCGCGCAGATGACCTTCCAGCGCCCGCGCGATCAACTCGGGCTGCTTGTCCGGCACGTTGGCCGCGACCGCCGCGGCTGCTGCCCGCAGTCCCAATAACGGGTCGCTGCCGTCTCGCTTCCGCGGCATCTGCAAGGCGGCATCGGCGTCAGGCTCTCCGTCGGCCGGCACCCACATCTGAGCAATATGGTCGCGAAAGGCCGTCGTCAGCAGCTCGTAGGGGAAAATGCTGTCAATGTCTTTCGACCGCACAAGTTGCTCGGTGTCGGGCGAGTATCGCAGGTCCGTCGGACCGGCCGCAAAGGCCGGCAGGACGGTGAACAGAATGCGGTCGGTGCGGGCGCCGATCGTGATCTTCTCCCGCACAGGCTGCGGCTCCTTAGGCAAATCGTCGGGCAGGCGCGGCAGAGGAAGCGTCTGCCCTCGAAGAGCGCGTTGACGAAGGGGTTCCCAACGGCCGCGCCCATAGCGATACAACAGGCTGCCGCGAAAGAGAGCGGAATCGCCGCCCACGCGATAACCTTCGTTGGGTCGAGCGTCATCCGTGAACTGGACCTGCATGACCTCTTCAGGGTTCTCATAAACTTCGCCCAACTGACCGAGACTGACGCTTTCCGAGAAGCCCACGCTGGTAAAAGGTATGACACCGCTCGGACGCCAAGGCCCTTTCTTGCCCCCGCGAGGCAGCCCAAAAAACCAGATCAGCGAAAAGACGAACGTCCCGGCGGCCAGCCAAATCATCTGCCGCAAGAAGGCCCAGCCCAACCCGCTCTCGAACGAGGCCGACGACTGCCACACTTGCCGCGAAGCGCGGGCCCGTGCCCGCGGCCCGCGGCCTGCGCCGTCACCAGCCGCAGCCGCCGGCTCCGCCGGCCCGCCAGCGCCCTCTTGTTCGACATGCTCCCGAAAGACCACGAACAAAGCCATCGTGAGCAAACCGACGAACATGTAGACGGGCAGCAGCAGGCCGAACGAAACACTCAGGTTGAGCGCGGTGGCCACCGCCACTTGCAACAAACTCAGCAACAGCAGCAGCCAATAATTGCGAACGCTTTTCTTGCGATACAAGAGCACGAACTGCAGATAGATCAGCAAGTTGGCCAGCGACAAGAGCTGACCTTCCGAGGCGTACGTGTTCCAGTCGCGCCAGGTGACGGCCAAAGCGATGACGCCCGCCACGTTGGCCACGAACGTGTTGAGCTGCAGCCAGCCCTTGATATCGGTCAGGTAAACGGAGCTGACGGAGACGATCACCGCCAGCACGGGCAACAACACGTTGCGTTCGCCCATGCCCAATAACAGCGTTCCCAGCGCGGTGAGCACCGCCAGGCTGATTTGCAGCCGGCGCTCGGCCCCGGCGCGCGCAGCGACCCGCACGGTGCGACGCGGCGGCCGACCGTTCAGGACACTTGAAACAGCTCGCTGAGGCTGCTGTCGCTGGAATTGACCGTTTTCAATCTGGAGAGCCATTTTCGTCGTTGGCCATCATGGCACAGAAGGGCGAACCGACGCTCATCGTCGAGATCAACCGTTCGAGTGCTCACAATCAGGGTCTGTGTGCCGCGTCGTATGCGGTCGAAGACGTTCGACAGCGTCTGCGGCAAGGTATCGTCCGAGGTCGCTTCGCTGGAGGCGAGCTGGCACATCACTTCTTCCAACAGGGCGGCGGAAGCCGGCGCATCGACCAGCCAGCCAGGACGGCCGGCGATGGCGACGCACAGCCCGCGACCACCCGCGCGGCACAATTCATCGACCAGCGTGGCCACGAAGCTGACGGCCATCTCCACGGCGTCGCTCTCGGCCGGTCCGGGACGGTCGGGTTGCCAAAGCTCGAGCACGACCGCCAGTCCGCGGTCGCGCTGCTGCTCGAACTGGCGGACGACGGGAGTTTGGCGCCGGGCCGAAGTCCGCCAATGGAGCCAGCGGCGGCTATCGCCGCTGCGCCAATCTCGCAAGCCGTAAAAGTCGCCCTCCAAAAAACCTTGGCGGGGCGAGCTGCTGCCGAGCCGTGTTTCGAGTCCGTCCTGCCAACGCCGCCAGCCTGCCGTCAACCGGCCCAGCCGGGGAAACACCAGCATCGTCTCGTAGGCGTCGAAGCGCATGCGATATTGCAAAAAGCCGAACGGAAACCGGCTCGACAACTGCAAAGGGCCGAAGCGATAGCGGCCCCGTTGGGCCAAACGCCCGCGATAGTTTGTGTTGCGCGTGGCACCGGCGGGCACGTAAGAAAACAGGGCGCGCGCGCGGACCGGCCGCGCGCCGCGTTCATCCTCTCGGCAGACGGTATCGGTCGCGACCACCGACCAGGCCCCCAGACGCCGGCGAGCGTTGACGCCGGTCAGCTCGACCACGAGTAAGTCGCCGGCCGAGACCGACTTGGGCAAGCGACGCGCGACTTCCATGTTGCGCAGCATCTTGGTGACCATCCGCCAGTGCATGAAAAAAGCTCCGGCCAACAGGCCGAAGAGCACCATCAGCAGGTTGATTTGCCGTGTCAGGGCGCCGGCCAGGATGAAGACGGCGATGCCGGCGAAGCAGGCGCCCTCGAAGGTGAGCGATATGCGAAAGCGGCGATGGGACATGCGGATCTCCTAGTTCGGCACCGCCACGTCTTCGACCAGCCGCTGGATGAGCGCCTCGATCGCGCCGCGCTGGCTGCCGTGCAGGTAGCCCTTGGGTATCACGCGATGGGCCAAGACGGGCACCGCCAGCCGCTTTACGTCGTCGGGAACCGCAAAGTCGCGGCCTTCCACCAACGCCAGCGACTGACAGGCACGATACAAACACAGCGCGCCGCGCGTGCTCACCCCCACGTGCAGCTCTTCGCAGCGCCGCGTGGCTTCGACGATGTCCAGCAAGTATTCATGGAGCGATTCTTCGACCGCCACGTGCCGCGCGGCATGCTGCAAGGCCAGCACCTGGTTGCAATCGAGCACGGGCGTCAGCTCCTCGACCGGCTCGCCGGAGCGATGGATGGCGAGCACTTGCAGCTCGTCGTCGCGATCGGGATAACCCACGCTGATCCGCAGCAGGAAGCGGTCCAACTGGCTTTCCGGCAAGGGGTAAGTGCCTTCGAACTCAAAGGGGTTTTGCGTGGCGATGACCATGAACGGCCGCGGCAGGCGGTGCGTCGTGCCGTCGATCGACACCTGGCTGTCGCTCATGGCCTCCAACAGCGCGCTTTGTGTGCGGGGCGTGGTGCGGTTGATCTCGTCAGCCAGCACGATATTGGCGAACACCGGCCCGGCGCTGAAAAAGAACTCGGTCGTTTTGGCGTTGAACACGCTGCTGCCCACGATGTCGCTGGGAAGCAGGTCGGGAGTGAACTGAATGCGGCAAAACCGGGCCGCAATGCTCTTGGCCAGGGCCTTTCCGACCAACGTCTTGCCCACGCCGGGCACGTCTTCCAGCAGCACGTGCTCGCCGGCCAGCAGAGCCACGATGCACAGCCGCACCACGTCGGCCTTGCCCAGCACGACCTTCGACATATTGGTCTCCAGCTCGCCGACCAGGCTCTGGAGATCGGACGCCATCATGTACTCCGTCTTGATTGTCGCGGAAAAAGGAAGGGCGCAGACCGGCGGCGCTCGGAGCAAAGTGGGCCGCCGGTACTGCTTTGCCCGATACTGACCGGTAGGTTGACTCGACAGGACCCTGGATATAGGGTAACGACTCTGCCCGCCGTCGGCTACCGGGTGCCCTCGCCTAAAAGCTAACTTTTCCGTTTGCGTATCCATGTGGCCTACCGGCCGTGCGGTGGCGGCGTGGCTGACGCGTTTTCCAGCAGCCGCGCCATGGCGCGCAGCCCATCGCCTGGCTTCCAGAGCCCGTTGACCGTGGCGGGCGGAACCGGACGATGCCAGGTGAACTGGCTGGTGTGGCCCTGCGAAGGGCCGAGGGTGACGGTGCCCTGCGCAACCGGCTGCACGGCTCGCTGGGCGGCTTCGACGGTCTGGGAGCCGCCCGACGCGACCGACGAGGCCACAGGAGATGTCGAACACAACGAGGGGGCGTTCAGCTCGACGTCGCCGATCGCCGGGCCCAACAGGAACCACACCGCCAAGCCGCACATGACCAACTGGGCGCGAAGACGGAACAGCCGCTTGCGGGCTGGTGGTTCGCTGGCCGGCGAGTCGGTCGCCAGCCAAATCAGCAAGACCAGCACCCCGACGAACAGCAGGTTCAGCGTTGGCGAAATGTGCCA
The DNA here is from genome assembly GCA_035533075.1 of Pirellulales bacterium. Lineage (NCBI taxonomy): Bacteria > Pseudomonadati > Planctomycetota > Planctomycetia > Pirellulales > Pirellulales bacterium. Next base: position 10,271 of record DATLUO010000052.1, read on the forward strand.
TCCCGCTTCATCGTGACGGATTTGCCGCTGCAGCCAGTGAGAAAGAAACGACTTCGCCGCCAGATAGTCGACGAGCGTTACGATCGCCGACAGGGCACCGACAACCGTAGCCAATTTCGACACACACGCCCTCCCGCCGACTTTGTAAGGCGGCCTTTCCGCCAACTGCAGCAATTCTTCACCCAAGACGGGCGAAGTCAACCGCCAGCGCCGCTCAACGGTCAAATCTTGCGTTATCGCGCGCCGGCGGATCGGCCGGCGCAAAGACGACCGCCTGGCAAAGATGTTGCGCGCACGTCAGCGCAGACGCTGCTGGACCTTTTGGAGCGACTTCTCGGCTTCGATCCGTACAAAAAATCGCTGCCGGCCGACAGCCTACGCAGCGTCGGCAGATTCTTTCCTGTACCGATTTCACCCAATGCCTTTAAGACGATTTTTTGCGGCTCCTCGAGGGTGATTGTGGGGACATTTCCACCCGCGCCTTAAGGGGACATTTCTATCCGCGCATTACACCCTGGCGGCAACCGCCGGTGCTTGCTCGCGGTCCCCGCGGCTGCTAAGCTGATTGGCCGTGCTTGGTAAATCGTGGATGCAGCAGCATTGTTCGCTCTTAGGTGCCACATGAACCCGCAAGTCGTTTGCCCAGGGTGTGGCCAGCGGGTCGCGATCCGCGCATCGCTGTCCAATCAGGAAGTCCGGTGTCCGCACTGCCGGCACATTTTTGCTCCGGCCATCGGTTCGTCGCCGGAGGTTGCCGGTCCCGCCGCCTCCAATCCCTTCTTGCGGCCCCGCCCGCGACCGGAGACAAAGCCGGAGCCGAAAGTCGATAGCAAGCTGCTCCTGGCGGGCGCGTTGTTGATCGCCACGATTTTCCTGCCGTTGTCGCTGTACCTCGCGGTCCGCCTTTCTCGCGCGCCCGCGGCGCCGGTCGCCGCTCGTCCGGCGGAAACGGCGGCCGATTCGCCGGCCCACGCCGCAGTGCTTTCGGGCACGTACACCGCCAACGCTCAGGCCACGCCTGGGCCCAACGGCCCGAGCGCGGCCGCATCGTTGCCAGCCACTGTGGCTCCACCACCCATGCCGCAACCGCCGGCCAACATCGTGGCAGGCCCAACCATGCCGCCGACTTCCCCGCCGCTGCCGCCGGCGGGCGCGCCGGGCACCGGCGACGTTGCCGCGAATGTCGCCGCGTCGCCACCGCAACCGCCGGCCCCGACCGTTGCGCCTGCTCCTCTGCTGCCCATGCAAGGCTCCGCCACGGAACTGGTGACGGTCGTCGAACCATCGGTCGTGGTGGTCGATGTCGGCCGGGGACTCGGCAGCGGGTTCGTTTACGACGAACTGGGAACGATCGTCACCAACTATCACGTCATCGAGGGGGCGAAGAAGGCCGTGGTCCGCTTCGCCGACCAATCGACGGCCGACGTCACCGGCTACCTGGTGATCGCCCCCGGCAAAGACCTGGCGATTTTGCGAATCAACACTCAAGGCCGGCGCATCAAGCCGCTGCGCGTGGCTGCGGAGCATCCGAAAAAGGCCGAAGAAGTGTTTGCGTTCGGCGCCCCGCGGGGCCTGGGAAGCACGGTGACCAACGGCATCGTCAGCGCCGTCCGGCTAGGCACGGAGCTGCGCGACAATTTCAAAACCATGACCGGCGTCGACGTTTATAGCGACCATCAGCACTACGACTTGGACGCCTTCTGGATTCAGACCACGGCGCCGATCAGCGGCGGCAACAGCGGCGGGCCGCTGGTCAACCGCCAGGGCGAAGTCGTCGGCCTGAATACCTGGAGCCGCACCGACGGGCAGAACCTGAACTTCGCCATCTCGATCGAGCACGTGAAGAAAATGATGGAATCGACGCAAAGCGGCGTGCAGCCGTTGGCGTCGCTGCCCAAGCCGCGGCACGAAAGCCACGGCCCGGCGGGCGCTTCGGAAAAGACGCTGGCTTACTGGAATGAGATCGGCAAGATCAATCGTTCGCTGTTCGACCGCCTGAAGCACACGCCTCGTCCGCACGTGCCGTCGCCGAAAAAGCGGTCGCCGGGGTTCTTTGTCAAGCTGTCGGTGTATTACAAAAAGGTGGCCGACTTTTTGCCCGAAACGGTCCATAAGCTGCGCAATCTCGACCTGGTGGGCGTCGATGCCGACCTGGTGCTGTTGGCCACCGCCGACGCCTTGCAGTTGGAACAGACGGCCAACGACCTGCGCAAGCTTTCGATCGAGGCCGAGATCGGCAGGCTCGTCCACATCGTCGATATGGACCAGATTTACAAGAAGTCGTACGGCCGGTTCGACTTCGTCAATATCGGAGCGGCCTACGAAAAGACGCGGCTGATTCTCTCGGCGCGCTACCAGGTTCAGTTCCCCAACATCGCGGCCGACGCCGCGGCGCCCAAAAAGGCCAAAACGGCGGACGACGACGCCGATGCCGACGGCGACGCCAACCGCGAAAAGCAAGCGGCGGGCAAGCTGAAGCTGGCCCGGCAAC
>DATLUO010000053.1 GCA_035533075.1 Pirellulales bacterium
GCCGGCCCACCGATGGCGACCTCGTTTATGGTGGGCCGGCGCTCGCAAGCTCGCTGGTCCACGCCCAATACACTGCCAGACTTATGCCCGGTCGAAGGGGAAGGCGATCACGTCACTGATCTGCGCGGCTTGGGCGGCCAACATCACCACGCGGTCGAAACCGAGGGCGACGCCGCAACAGGCCGGCAGGCCCGACTCCATCGCCGACAACAAACGGCTCTCTTCGGGCAAGGCCAATTTGCCGGCGGCGACGCGGCGGCGATTGTTCTCGCAGTTGCGGCGGCGAAGCACTTCGGCGTCGAGCAACTCGTGATAGCCATTCGCCAACTCCAGGCCGTCGATGTACAGCTCGAACCGCTCGGCGATTTCGGGCGGGCCCGTGCGAACACAGGCCAACGCCGCCTGGCTGGCGGGATAATCGTAAACGATCGCCGGTCGCTCGCGCCCCAAGTGCGGCTGAAGCAACTCGACCAAGAGCAAATCGAGCCAGGCGTCGCGATCGTCGCCCAGGCTCTGCGGCACCGGGACGCCCCGGCGGCGCGCCACATCGGCCAACGCCGCGATCGTCGCGCTATGCGGCTCGATCCCGGCGTAACGCTCGAACGCCGCCTGATAGCTTATCTGGTCGGCAGGGCCGCGCGCCAGCAGGGCGTCTGCCAAATCGCCGAGCAACTGCATGCCTTCACTCAGGCCATCGCCGCGACGATACCACTCGACCATCGTGAACTCCGGATTGTGCAGCGGACCCTGCTCCTCCTGCCGAAAGGCGTGCGTCACCTGAAAGATCGCGCCGCCGCCGGTGGCCAAGAGCCGCTTCATGGCAAATTCGGGCGACGTTTGCAGCCACATCCGGCGCCTGCCGGCGCCGCACGGCACATCGACGCCGAACGGCTCCAAGTGGCGGTCGACCACCACGTCGGCGGAGAGCAAAGGCGTATCGACCTCAATGAAGCCGCGGTCGTGAAAAAAGCTTCGCAGCTTGCGCAGCAGCGCGTCGCGCAGCCGCAGCACCGGCCAGCTTGCGGTGGGCAGGAAGTCGTTCGCAGCACAGGCGGGACTGGACGGCGGGAGGCTGGATTTGGCCATTCGACGTGCTGCAACAGGACCCGGCCAGGGCACGGGCGCTCTCCCTCGCTCCGTCTCTCCCTCGCTCCATCTCTCCCTCAGCGGTGGGCCGGCGCTCGCAAGCTCGCTTGCCCCACCCTACTCTTTCGCCCGTTCCAGGTATTCGCCGGTGCGGGTGTCGATCTTGATCAGGTCGCCGATGCCGACGAAGGCCGGGCAGACCATTTCGGCGCCGGTCTCCAGCTTCACCGGCTTGGTCAGGTTCGTGGCCGTGTTGCCGCGGATCGCCGGCTCGCAATACTCGATGCGCAGCACCACGTGGTTCGGAGGCGTTACCGAAATCGGGTTGTTGTTGAACAACACCATGTTGCAGACCATCCCCTCCTTGAGCCACTTCCAGGTGTCGTCGACCTGGCCGGCCGTCAACTCGTACTGCTCGTAGCTGGTGTTGTCCATGAAAACGTAGGCATCGCCCTGGCGGTAGAGATACTGGGCGGCGATCTCGGCCACGTCGGCGGCTTCCAGCGAATCGCCCCCTTTATAGGTCCGCTCCAGCACGGTGTTTCGCAGCAAGTTCCGCAGCTTGCACTTATAAAGGGCGTTTCCCTTGCCGGGCTTCACAAAATTGCACTCGATCATCATATAGGGATCGCCGTCGATTTGGACCTTCAATCCCTTCTTGAATTCGCTAGTGTTGTAACTGGGCACAATCGTTTTCCTGTCGGTCCTGACTTCACCATGTACGAACCCCCAAGTATACCGGCCGCCTCCTTTTCTGTCGGCGCTGAAAACAAAAATCCGGCCCCTTCCTGGCAAAGCCTGCTTAAAGGGGCGGTCCGCGATCCCGGCGAGCTGTGCCGCCTGTTGCGGCTGCCGGACGAATGCCGCGGGGCCGCGGTCCGGGCCGCCCGTGATTTTCCGCTGTTTGCCCCGCGCGGCTACGTGGCCCGCATGCGGCCGGGCGACCCGCGCGACCCGCTGTTGTTGCAGGTGTTGCCGCTGGCCGACGAGCTGTCGTCGCCGCCGGAGTTCACGGCCGATCCGGTGGGCGATCGCCAGGCGGCCCTGACGCCCGGCTTGCTGCACAAATATCGAGGCCGCGTGTTGCTGGTGACCACCGGCGCGTGCGCCGTACACTGCCGCTATTGTTTCCGCCGCCACTTTCCCTATTCTGAGACGCCGCATTCGCTGGCCCAGTGGGAACCGGCGATCGAGCAGATCGCAGCCGATCCGACGATCGACGAAGTGATCCTCAGCGGCGGAGATCCCCTGACGCTGGTCGACCGCTGGCTGCGGCAACTCGCCGAACGGCTGGCCGCCATCGGGCACTTGAGGCGGTTGCGCGTCCACACTCGGCTGCCGATCGTATTGCCGGAGCGGGTCTGCCCGGAATTGCTCGATTGGCTCTGCGGATCGCGGTTGACGCCAATCGTGGTGGTACACGCCAATCACCCGGCCGAGATCTCCGGGCAAGTGACCGCGGCCCTTTCGCAGTTGGTCGATGCGGGCGTCGTCGTGCTCAACCAATCGGTGCTTTTGCGGCGGGTGAACGACGATGCCGACGTGCTGGCGGAACTTTGCCGGCGGCTGGTCGATCTGCGGGTGATGCCGTACTATCTGCACCAACTGGACCGCGTTCGCGGGGCGGCCCATTTCGAGGTGCCGGAGGCCGTCGGGCGAAAGCTCGCGTCCGAGCTACGCCGCCGCCTGCCCGGCTACGCCGTGCCGCGGTACGTGCGCGAGACAGCGGGCGGGACCTGTAAGGAGCCTTTGTAGGGTAAGGCCGGTCCCGGCGCGCTGCCGCCAGTCCCACCCCTTACGCCCGCTCGCTCCTGCGCCCTCTTTGAATTGCGGGTCGTTCATAGTAGGCTCGTCGGTCACGATTGTGTTGTTCCGTCGCTAACTCTTCGCCTTCCCCATGACAATCCAAAATCCAAAATCCAAAATCCAAAATCCCGCGACCGACTCGGAACAAATCCTGGTCGTACCAACCGAGGTCTTTCACCGAGTGGGCCATTTCCAGGGTTTTTCGGCCGATGCCGACCGCTACCTGGCCGCGCTGCTCAAGCCCGAGCACGTGAGCTTCCGGCCCCGTGGCGCGATGGAAAAAGATCCCGGTTTCAAACAGCTCATTCCTTACTGCATCTTTCGCCACCAGACTCGCGACGGCGCGGCGACGGTGTTCGAATACACGCGGGGCACGGGACAAGGCGAGGGGCGGCTGCACCGCAAGCGGAGCATCGGCATCGGCGGGCACATCTCGTCCGACGACGTGGCCGGGGGCGACGGCAATCCCTACTTGGTCGGCATGCAGCGCGAGCTCGATGAAGAGGTCGCCATCGACACGCCTTTTCATCAGCGTTGCGTGGGCCTGATCAACGACGACGAGACGGAAGTCGGCCGCGTCCACCTGGGCATCGTGCATCTCTTCGATGTGGAACGTCCCGCGGTCACGCCGCGCGAAAGCGAGCTGATTTCCTGCGGCTTTCGTCCGGTCGAAGAGTTGCTCGCCGACATGACCGGTTTCGAAACCTGGTCGAGCATCTGCCTGACGGCGATTTTTCGCGGCGCCACCTGATTATCGCAAGAACCGGCCGCCGTTGAGGTCGATCAGGCCGCCGGTCATGAAGCTGGAGGCGTCGCTGGCCAGAAAAAGCACGGCCTGGGCCACCTCCTCGGCCCGCGAATTCCGCCCCAGCGGCGTCTGACGGCGATAGTCTTCCATCTTTTCGGGCGTGGAGAAGACCTCATGGTGCGGCGTCTCCACCACGCCCGGCATGATGCAATTCGCCCGCACGGCGGGCGCCAACTCGCGGGCCAGCGTCCGTGTAAACACTTGCAACGCCCCTTTGGCGGCCGCATAGGGACCCGCGCCGCCGGAACCGCCGGTCTGCACCGACAGCGACAGGTTGTTGATGATGCTGCCGTGCCCGTGCTGCCTTAAGTGCGGAATCGCGCGGCGCGTGACATAAAACGCCGCATGGACATTCACGTCGAACACCTGCCGCCACAGTTTCGTGGGGCAATTCTCGATCGAAGTCCTGGCCAGCGGCGCGCCGGCATTGTTGAAGACGACGTCGATCCGGCCCGCCTGCTCGACGAAGCGATCAGCGACTCGCTCCGCCTCGGCTTCCTGCGTCAGGTCGGCTTCCAGCAGATAGGCGGTGCCGCCGAACTGGTGGATTGAATCTCGGAGCGATTCGGCCCCTGCGCGGCTGGTGTGGAAGTGCAAGCCGACCACGGCCCCGGCGCGGGCCAACAACTCGGCCGTGGCGCGCCCGATGCCGGTTCCGGCCCCCGTCACCAAAGCGGTGCGGCCCGTGAGATCGAACTGGGTTTGAGCAAATGAAAATGTGGTTGTCATTCCCGGCGTTCGCGCTACGTCGTCGCGCACCTGGGATGTTGATCCACTTTGGCCTTAGCCTCGTCGGGCGTCCAGCCTTCAAGAAGCCAGCCTTGAAGGAAGGAGAGCGTAACCGCAATCTCCTCACGCATCGGCGTGACCGGCTGGCGGAAAGCGGCAATTGGAACTGGCATCTCGTGCTCCTCGAGCCAAAGCGTCCACTCGACGCCATCGTTCTCTGCTTGATCTTCGGGGACGAGCCGGCGCTTGAAAGTAACGAACCGGCCGCCCGCGACTTTTTCGGAACGGGCCGTTCCCATTCCGTTTCCGGTGAATGATGGTAGTGCCAGATCCCGCTCTTTTGCGGCATCGGCAATTGCTCTCAACCACGATTGTTGGCCAACTGCCTTACGCATTTTCTTCGTCCGTCACGTGTTCGGAAAACTCTACCTTTTCCACGGTGCCTTCGATCAAATACTCGTCTTCGTCTGCTCTGCCTTCATAAAGCCGCTCGGGATTAAGCGTGTCGACGCGCACGCGAAAGACCCTGATCCTACCGCTGAGTTCGTGGGTCCCGGAACGAGCGGCTTCCTCCGCCAAAGAGCGGTCCGTGGTCCAACTCGTGTAACCAGTCTCAGTCATTCCGGCGGAGTGCCAACGCCGCCATTGCTCCCCAGCCCGATCCGGACGCGGTGGACGGATCTCCTCAAAGTAATTCACGTCATCCACTTCGGTGGACTCTGCTGGAACTCCGCGGTAGAGCCACGTGCAATCCTCCGGCAAGTGAGACAAGCGGCCCTCAGCATACGATTTTGCGCCGTCAATCCATCTCTCAGCATACGAAGAAACTGCAATGCGGGGCAAGCCGGACGCGGTGGCACCGGTGACCCGGCACAGCGGCTATCTCGCGGCGCTAGTCCTTATCGATGATCGCCATGGGCCCCTTCCACGGCTGGTGGAAGCAAGCTAGGCTGGCTTGTTAGCGCCGCGATCGTTGTTGTTTCTCACAGCTCCTGGCACGAGCCATGCCATGCCTTCAATTCAAGCTGCGGACGGTGTTCTTGCCGACAACGCTCGTCGCAACCGCGTGCGTGGCGGTAAAGGAGATCTCGCCGATATGGGAGTCGCTGGACGGGTTGGCCAAGCTAGCCATCATGGTGGCGACCACGCCCGTAGCATTCTTCGCCGCCATCTTATCCGTGCTGCCGTTTGCGTATCGGCGGGCCGTTTCGCGGATCGAACATAGAAAGGGCGGTGATGATTCGTTTCCGGTTCCGACTACTTGCCGTTTGGCTGGCCGCGCTTTGCGGCGCAGCGACGGCCGACGGCGCCGATGCCCGGCCCAATGTGCTGTTGCTCGTTTCCGACGATCAACGGCCCAACACGATCGGAGCGCTGGGAAACGATCACATCCACACTCCGCACATCGACGCCCTGGTCAAACGCGGCACCGTGTTTACCCGCGCCGTCGCCCCCAACCCGATCTGCACGCCCAGCCGCGCCGAACTGATCAGCGGCTGCACGGGCTTTCGCAATGGCGTGCTCGATTTCGGCAAGCGGCTGGCCGCCGACTTGACGCTCTGGCCGCAGGCGATGCGGGCGGCCGGATACCATACCTGGCACGTCGGCAAATGGGACCTCGGCGGCCAACCGACGGGTCACGGCTATGAGGCCACCGACGGGCTCTTCACCGGGGGCAGCCGGCTGGCACAGAGCTTTCCGCACGATTTCGCCGGCCGCGACACAACCGGTTATCGGGGGTGGGTGTTTCGCACCGACGAAGGCCAGCCTTTGCCGGAACGGGGCGTGGGCCTGACGCCCGACATCAGCCGCCGTTTCGCCGACGCCGCCATTCGACTGCTGAAACGCAAGAGCGATCGCCCGTTCTTTCTGCACGTCAATTTCACGGCGCCGCACGATCCGCTGCTGATCCCGCCGGGCAAGGCCGAGCAGGCAAGGCCGGACCGCGCCCGCTTGCTGGCCAACTTTTTGCCGGAGCATCCCTTCGAGCACGGAAATCTGCGGGGCCGCGACGAGTTGCTCTGGCCTTGGCCCCGCACACCCGACATCGTCCGCGCCGAACTGGCCGCCTATTACGCGGTGATTGAAGACATGGACGAGCAGATTGGCCGCATCCTGCACGCGCTCGCTGAGAGCGGAGAAGCCGCCAACACGCTCGTCGTCTTTACCAGCGACCAGGGGCTGGCGATCGGCAGTCACGGTTTGCGCGGCAAGCAAAATATGTACGAGCATACGATCGGCGCGCCTCTGGTGATGTGCGGGCCCAAAGTGCCCGCGGGGCGGCGGATTGATGCGCAATGCTACCTGCGCGACCTTTATCCAACGGTCTGCGAGCTGGCGAACGTCCCGGCGCCGCAAGGGCTTGACGGCCGCAGCCTAGCCCATGTTTGACAGGTCTCGGGTCGGCAATCGCCGTAAGTGCTTATTTTCCAACGGCCGGCAGGGTGATTGGCGAAAAAGCGTAGTGACAATAAAATGGCTTCCGAAAATGGTTTTATCCTGATAACGCCTTGACGT
>DATLUO010000054.1 GCA_035533075.1 Pirellulales bacterium
CCAGCGCGGCCATGATCCAAATCAGTAACGTGCATCTGATGCTGCGCCGGCTTGCCCCGGTCGCTCAGCCCGAATTCCACTACGCCGGCGCTGCTTGAATTCTACGGAAAAACAAGCGAAAAGTTTTCGGATAGCCTCTGAACCCCTCGCTCACCCCCTTCGCTCATCCGATTCAAATTCATCCAGGTTGTGGGCCCGTCGAAGCAACAGCCCGGCCAGGCTAAACAGCCCGAGGAAGCCGAACCAGAATGCTGGGAAGGCCCGCTTGTGCCACCATGTCAATCTCGATGAGATCCGCCGCATCTTCGATCAAGGACCCGTTGCGATTGCCGCGATTTCCGCCGAGCTTGTGGTTATCTAACAAGCTCTCATCAATAATAGTACGACGAGCACCGCGCTTGCCGCAGCAGGTGCGGGTGGTGCGGCGCGTGGGTGGCCGTGTCGATCCGCAGCCGAGCAAATTTCGCCAATCACTCTCTTTCATGGTTCATTGCCGCGCCTTGGCAGTTCGCTTCCTCTTCACCTGATCCGTGATCTGGCCCTTCGCGGCGTCGTCGGCGTCGGGCAAGAAGCCGATGCGGCGCTTCTTGGGCGCCGCGGGCGGGGCCATGAGCTGGCGGATGGCTTCGAACACGATCTGGAACGTTTGATCGTGCTCGCCGAGATTACGCTCGTGGTCGTCGAGCTGGCGGGCCAGGTCTTTGTGCGTGGCCAGGATTTCGCGCAACCGGACGAAGGCCCGCATGATGGCGATATTGACCTGAACCGCACGCTTACTTCGTAAAACGCTGGATAACATCGCGACCCCTTGCTCCGTGAAGGCGTAGGGAAGGTAGCGGCCTCCACCGCGCCCGGCGGGCTTTGAGATTCCAGTTTGGAATCTCAAAGAGTCGGCCTCCCCCGCACTGAGTTGGACATAAAGTCAGCCGGGAATCGGTCGATGTTGCGTTTGACCGCCTTGTTCAAGTTGAAGGTCTCGACGCCGTAGAGTTCGGCCAGGTCGCTATCGAGCAGCACCTTCTGGCCACGTATGGATAGAATCGCGTGCTCGATGCGTTCCGCCGGAACTAAAAGCTCTTTCGCCACCGCGAGCCTCCTATGACGCCAGAAATGCCGCCTCTCGCCACGAGTCTACCGCTCAAATTAGGGCCGGGCAACGGAAAGCGGCGTCCAAACGCCCTCGGTCTTCAGCTTTGTGAACGGGATCCGCACGTCGGGCCTCTGGTTGCGGCGGCGAGCCACGATCGTGTCGCCCCCCGCTCGGCTCATAAGGGAAAGGCGACCGGAACCAGACCTGCAATAGGTACTGGACGTTCCGGCGGCGGCAAGCATAATTGGAGTTCAACGCACGGCCCCTACCCGGAGAACTCAGCATGACACGCCTTTCTCGTCGACGCCTCTTAAGCATCACCGCCGGCGGCGCGGCCGCGGCCACACTCGGCTGGCCACGCCGGGCACGCGCCGCCGCGCAGCCCGGCTTTGTGCTGGGCATGCAAAGCTACTCGCTCCGCAGTTTTCCCGTCGATAAGGCGCTCGACGATATTCAAGAACTCGGATTGCACACCGTCGAGTTTTTCAACGCGCACCTCGCGATCAACAGCACGCAGCAGCAGATCGACGCGATGAAGCAGAAGCTGGCGAAGCACGAAATCAAGCTGCTGGCCCACGGCGTGAACGGGTTCGGCAAAGATCACGAAGCGAACCGCCGCGTCTTCGAGTTCGCCAAGAAGGCCGGCATCCGCAACATTTCGGCCGACCCCTCGCCCGACGCGTTCGACAGCCTCGACAAGCTGGTCGAAGAGTTCGACGTCCGCATCGCCATTCACAACCACGGCCCCGGCGCCCGATACGACAAAGTCGACGACGTGCTCAAGGCCGTGCAAGGGCGGCACAAGCTGATCGGCGCCTGCGCCGACCTGGGCCACTACATCCGTTCGGGCGAAGACCCCGTCGAGGTGATCCGCAAACTGCAAGGCCGGCTGTACGGCATTCACCTGAAGGATTTCGACCAGCCCAAGGGCAACGCCAAGGGAGTCATCCTGGGCAAAGGCCAGCTCGACGTGGTCGCGGTCTTCAAGGCGTTGAAGAAGGTCGAGTTCCCGGCCGACGGCGCGCTGTCGATCGAGTACGAGGAGCATGCCGATAACCCGATGCCCGATCTGCGTGAGTGCGTGGCCATCGCGCGAGACGCGGAGCAGAAGGCAAACGCGTAGAAGCCATGAAAATCGCGGGCGTGCAAATGGACGTGGTGTTCGGCCATCGCGAGGCGAACCTCGCGAAGATCGTCGAACGGCTGCGAGAAACGGCCGCGGCCGGTGCGCGCCTGACCGTGTTTCCCGAATGTTCGCTGCCGGGCTATTGTTTTGACCATCTCGACGAGGCCCGCGAGCACGCCGAGCCGGTTCCCGGTCCCAGCACGTTGCGTCTGGCGGAAGTCTGCCGCGAGCTATCGATCTACGCGGTGGTTGGCCTGCTCGAAACGGACGGCCCGCGGTTGTTTAACGCGGCGGCGCTGGTCGGCCCGGCCGGCGTCGTCGGCGGCTATCGCAAGATCCACTTGCCCTACCTGGGCGTCGACCGCTTTACGACGCCGGGCGACCGGCCGTTTGGCATCCACGCCGCCGGCGATGTTCGCGTCGGCATGAGCATCTGCTACGACGCGGCATTTCCCGAAGCGGCCCGCGTGTTGGCCCTGGAAGGGGCCGACGTGATTGCGTTGCCCACCAATTGGCCGCCGGGGGCGGAGTGTACGGCGGACTTCGTCATCAACGCCCGCGCCCTGGAGAATAACGTCTACTACATGGCGGTGAACCGCGTGGGCAGCGAGCGCGGCTTCCGCTTCATCGGCAAGAGCAAGATTTGCGACCCGCGCGGCCACGTGTTGGCGGAGGCGCAACACGAGCAGGAGACGGTTCTGTACGCCGAGATCGATCCGGCCCTGGCCCGGCAGAAGCACATCGTGCGCGTGCCCGGCAAACACGAGATCGACCGCTTTGCCGACCGCCGCCCGGCGTTCTATGGAAAGATTCTGGAGAAAGAGGCGGCGCCAGCCGCCAATCCCCGTGCAACACAGAGGTCCTGATTGTCCAACCTTTCCGGCAAGACCGCGCTGGTGACCGGCGCCAGTCGAGGCATCGGCCGGGCAACCGCGCTGGCTTTGGCCGAAGCGGGCTGCGACGTGGCCGTGAACTACCGCTCGGCCGCCGCGGAAGCCGAGGATCTGGCCGAGCAAGTCGGCCGTCTCGGCCGCCGGGCTTTGTTGCTCCAAGCCGACGTGGCCAATCAGGCGGAAGTGGAGCGGATGGTGGCTGAGACGACCGACCGCTTCGGCCGGCTCGACATCGCCGTCTCGAATGCCGCCTATAGCGATCGCGAGCCGTTTTATGAGGCCGACATGGCCGGATTCCGCCGCACCGTCGATGTGACCATGTGGGGCGCGTTCTACCTGTTGCGCGCGGCGGCCCGGCGGATGATCGAGCAAGGCGACGGCGGGTCGGTCGTCGTCATCAGCTCGCCGCACGCCTTTGTGGCGGTGCCGCGGTCGATGGCGTACAATATGTCGAAGGCCGCCATCGACCACATGGCCCGCACGGCCGCCATCGAGCTGGTGGAGCACCGCATCCGCGTGAATCTGATCCACCCCGGCTGGATCGATACGCCGGGCGAGCGAAAGTTCGCCAGCGAAGAACAGTTGGCCGGAGCCGCGGAAAAGCTTCCCTGGAAGCGAATGGGCCGGCCCGACGAGATTGCCCGTGGCGTGGTCTTTCTGTGCGACCCGGCGAGCGATTACATCACCGGCTCGTCGCTGGCGATCGACGGCGGCATCACGCTGCCGTGGTGGGCCAACCGCGGCTCGGCCGTTCCCGAATAGATTGAGGATGCATGCCAACGAATTATCTATTGCCGTGTGCCTGCGGCAAGAAAACGACCGTCGATGCGGGCCAGGCGGGCCTGAACGTGCGCTGCCAGTGCGGTGCGGAGTTGGCCGTGCCGACGATGCGCGGCCTATCGTCTCTGGAACGCATCGAGGCCGCTCCGACGGTCGAGCGCGGCGAACCCGCGGTGACCTGGGGACCGCGGCAAGGCCTGATGTTCTTGGGGGGAACCATTCTCGCGGCGGCCTCCTTGGCCGCACTCTGGTTCTGGTGGAGCATCCCCGCCGCGCCGTCGCTGAGGGATGACTATCAGGAGCAGACGCGGCAGGCGATTGGGCAGCTCCCGCCTGAAAAAATCGTCGACCTGTGGCATGAGTTCCGGACGGGCATCGAACAGCCGCAGTGGGAAATGGCCCTCGACCGGTACGACGCCATCGTCCGCGACCGCATGCAATGGGAGATGCTTGTCGGCGGCGTCGCCGCGGTAGGGTTGCTGCTGGTGGTGATTGGACTGCTGATCGGCCCGAAGGCGATGGGCCGATAGGCGTTCAGATCAACTCCTCGATCGCGTGGCCTTCGTTCAATACCGGCAAGGGACGCTCGGCGGCATCGTAGAACGTGTGGTGGATGTCGATGCCTAGCACGTGATACATCGTCGCCAGGATGCAGCCCGGCGAACAGGGGCGCGAAGTGGGATACTCGGCGCGCGAATCCGTCGAGCCGATGACCTGGCCCATCCGCAAACCGCCGCCCGCGTAGAGCACCGACATGGCGCCGGGCCAGTGGTCGCGGCCGGCGCCGGGGTTGATGCGCGGCGTGCGGCCGAACTCGCCCATCGCCATCACCAGCACTTTTTTCGCCAGGCCACGGCGGTCGATGTCGCTCACCAGCGCGGCCACTGCCCGGTCGAACGTGGGCAGCAAGCGGTTCTTCAGCTCGTTGAAGTTGTTGGCGTGCGTGTCCCAGCCGCCGCCCGCCTGGACCGAGACGAACGTCACCCCGGCCTCTACTAATCGGCGGGCCAAGAGACAGCTTTGCCCCAGGTCGTTGCGGCCGTATTCTGCGCGGAGCTGGTCGTCTTCTTGCTTGATGTCGAACGCCTGCCGGGCCTTGTCGCTGGTCACCAGATCCAGGGCGTCGGCGTAAAACTTGTCCAGCCCGGCGATCGAACCTTGCGTGTCGAGGTCGCGACGCATGTCGTCGAGGCTGCCCAACAAGTCGTGCCGGCGGTGCAGCCGCTTCTCGTCGATGCGGCCCGGTAAGCGGAGATTGCGCACCTGGAAGCTGTCGGAATTGGGATCGGCGTCGGGCGAGAACGGATTGTACGAAGCGCCGATATACGCCGCTTTGGTGAAGGCGTGGTTCCGCGGCAACGTGACGTAAGCCGGTATGCCCGGTGCGTTCGACCCGCGCAGCCTGGCCGTGATCGAGCCGCAGGAAGGATAAATGTTGTCGTTCACTTCCAGCGTCGGCTGGTAGCCGGTGAGCATCCATTGAGCGCCCATGCCGTGCCCGGCGTTGGTGTGCGTGCCCGAACGGACAACCGCCAGCTTGTCCATGATCTGCGATTGCAGGGGCAGATGCTCGCTGATCTGGATGCCCGACACGTTGGTGTCGATCGGTTGAAACTCGCCGCGGAACTCGGCGGGCGCCTGCGGCTTAAGATCGTACATGTCGATATGGCTGGGACCGCCCGCCTGCCAGACGAGGATGACGGCGGTGTCTTTGACCTGCGCACCGGCGGCACGCGCCAGGGCCCTCTGACGCAGCAGACCGGGCAGCGTCAAGCCGCCGACGCCCAGCGCGCCGACCTTGACGAAGGTGCGTCGCGACAGCCCGTCGCAAAGGCGGAAATTCTTTCCCAGCACGTCGAACATGGTCAGTTCTCCTCTAAGCGTAGGGCGGGACCAGCGAGCCGAAAGTCGCCTTTCGGTGGGCCGGCGCTCGCAAGCTCGCTGGTCCCACCCTACATCGTCAATGATTGAACACAAACTCCTTGGAATTCAGCAGCGTCCACAGCACGTCTTCCAACGCGGGCCGCGGATCTTTTTCGGCGACGACAAACGCCGCCGCCTTGGTCCGCTCGGCCTCGGTCGGCAAACGCGACAAGGCCCCCAAATACAATTCGTCGATGATCTCGGCCGGCGGCTTCTTCTCGGCCAGCAGCCGGGCGATCACGCCGTCGCCCGAAGCAATTTTGTTTTCGACCTCGTCGGAATTCGACAACAACAGCACCTGTCCCAGCGTCGCTCCGGTGGTCCGCTCGCACTCGCAACCGGTGACGCGGCGCGGCCGGTCGAACGTGTCCAAAAAGTACGAGCCGAACCCTTCGTGCGGCAGGTCGATGGCACGGGCCGTCGAGGCCACCCGGTCGAACCGCGTATGCGTGCCGCAGGCCTGGTCGAGACTGTCGAGCAGCACTTCGGCGATCAGCCGCCGGGCATAAAACCGGGCATAGTTCTGCCGGTCCTGCTGGTTGGCATCGGTGGGCAGCGAGTCGAGCTGGTAGACGTTGCTCGTCACGATCGTGCGAATGATGCGCTTGACGTCGAGCTTGTGCTCGATGAAGTCGCGTGCCAGGGCGTCGAGCAACTCCGGGTTCGAGGGCGGATTCGTGTCGCGCATGTCGTCGACCGGATCGACCAGTCCCCGGCCCAGGAAGTGGCCCCACATCCGGTTCACCAAGGCGCGGGCAAAAAACGGGTTGTCCGGCGCCGCCATCCAATCGACCAATGCGTGCCGCGGATCTTGTTCGGGCGACAGCTTGGCCACCGGCCCGGCCAGAAACTTCGGCTCGGGCGTTTTGCCGGTCAGCGGGTCGCGTTCGCCCGTCGTCGCATTCGGCGCCGAAAAGTAAGGCGGCGGCTGGCCGAAGCTCTTGCGGCCCAGCCGTGTGAAAAAGCCGGCCAGGCCGAAGTAGTCGTCCTGCCCCCAACGTTCGTAGGGGTGATGGTGGCAGCGGGCGCATTGCAGGCGGATGCCCAGAAAGACCTGGGCGGTGTCGGCCGTCGGCTGATGGAGTTGGTCGTCGCGCATCTGCCAGAACCAGTTGATGGCCGGCGCGTCTTGCCACTCCCCGGCCGCCGCGACCACCCCGCGCACGAACTCGTCGTAGGGCCGGTTGCGGGCGATCATCGACTTGATCCAGCCGTGAAAGGCGTAGGCCGCCTGATCGGCGCCGGCGAGCTGCGAGTTGCGCAGAATGCTACCCCAACGCAGGGCGAAGTAGGCCGGGTAGTCGGGCGACGCCAGCAGCCGGTCGATGAGTGCCTCGCGCTTGTTCGGCGAGGCGTCGGCCAGAAACGCCTTGGTCTCGGCCACCGTCGGCAGCCGGCCGCAGAGGTCGATGGTCGCGCGGCGCAAGAACGTGGAGTCGCCGGCCCGCGGCGAAGGCGCCAGACCAAGCTGCCGCCACTTGGCCAGCACCAGCCGGTCGATATAGTTCGCGACGGCAAAGTCGCCGGCGCTGGTTTGAATGCTGCCGTGGGGAACCTGGGCGCGGAACACGGCCACTTGGCCCATGTAGCGGGCCATGATCGCCGCCTCGCCGGTCTGCGTGCCGCACCGCACAAGCCCACGCTCATCGACGGCCGCCACCAGGTCGAGATTGCTGGCGTACTGGGCCTGCCGCGTCACGTCGCGCCGGCTGCCGTCGCTGTATTCGGCCAGAATGGCAAGCTGCTGCTCCTCGACCTGCGTAGCGGCCGCCGGGCCCGCGCGCAACACCCGTTCGGCGGGCTCGACGAACAGCTTGGAGATCACCGGCGCGTCGGGCGACGAGCCTGGCAGACCCTGCTCGATCCAGCGCAGCAGCAACTGATAGGGCTCGCTGGCCGGCTCCAGCCGCTGCCCGCCGCCGTGCGGCGCCGCACCCGTGGCCTTCAGCAGCAGCAAGCTTTGTTCGGGCGAGGCGGGAAACACACGCCGGCCGCGGGCGAAACGCACGATGGCGTCGTAATCGAACTGCGGGTCGAAACCAAACAGCGAAAGCTTGAATCCGTTCTGGCCGCTGGCTTTGCCGTGGCATCCGCCGGCGTTGCAACCGTAGCGTGAAAGCACCGGCACAACGTCGTTGGCAAAGTCGATCCGCCGGCCGGAATCGTAGGCGACGACCGTCAGCGGCAGCTTGGTCTGTTGCTGGCCGTGATGGACGACGATTTCAGTCTCTCCCGGCGCCAGCGGAACGACATAGCCTGCTTCATCGACGCGGGCGATGGCCGGATTGGCGACTTCGTAGGCGCAGGCATGGGTGACGTCGCCGCCGGCCGCGCTTACGAGCAATTGCCGTCGGGCCAGAGAATCTTCGAGCACCACCTTGTTCGGATTGACCGTGAGAGTTGGCTCGTCGGCGCGGATCGCGCCAGGCACCGAAGCGCAAAGGCAAGCGATTGCCAGAGCGCGGCACGCCAAGCGCAAAGGGACGCACTGCGAGACAGCGGCCGGAAGCATCGAGTTGGTTCTCCCCAGGCGGGAATCGGGGGCGGTGGGTCAACCGATCAACTGACGTTGATGTTAGCAGAAAGCCGGCAGGATGGCAAAACGCTGAGGGATTCAGCCGCTTATTCCCAAGCGTCCAGCGCCCCACCACCCAAAGCCGCGTCCGTGGCGAACCGCTCTTCGTCAACGATCGCTTGCAGCCTGGCACCGGTCCGGCGCAACTCTTCAGCCCTTGCGAAATGGTGTCCCTCGCTCTCGAACATCGAGACGACGTCTTCGAGTTGCGTGCCGCAATGGACCACCTGCTCGACGAGATCGACGAAGTAGCTCGGCGTCGCGCCGGACTGCGGAAAGCGGGCGTGCTGGCAGTAGTAGGCGAAAAGCCCGGTCGCGCTCGTCGCAAGGCGCAGCCACTCGTCAACCAACCCGTCGATCTTCAATACCGCGCGGACCGCCGCGTGTTCTTCCCGCCAGCATTCGACGAGTTTCGCGATGCCCTCGATTGCAGGTCGAATTCTTGTAATGTGTCGATGGCTTCATCCGCCTTGCTTGGGCGGGGCGAACTTGAGCTTCTCGATCAGCTTGACGATGTGCCCGGAGCGATCGACGTGGCCCGAAATGGCCGTGATCGCCCTGACGACCTCCTCGTAGTGCAGGTCGTAATCGGCGTCGATCTCGACCTCGGTCTGCGAGGCCAGCGAGTTCGGCCCCGTGTCGGTGCCGACCAACTCCATGATGGCGGAGTTCAAATCTTTGAAACTTCCCAGCCGGCGCTCGCCCATGAGGATGCCGCTGAGCCGCCCGTCGCTGTTGGCGGTGAGCCGCAGCTTGATGGGCGGCAGGTCCTGGACCTCTTGCGCGGGACCGGCGGCGGCCAGCGGCATCTTGATGTTGAAGTCGCCTTCCTGCGAGGCGATCTTGAAGCTCATCACGAAGAAGGTCAGCAACTGGAAGACGACGTCGATCATGGGCGTCATCTGCATCTCGACTTTGTCGTTGCCCGATGCGGCGGATTTGCGGATTTTCATGGCTCTCTTTTTCTAGGTCTCTGCCTCTCTCCTTCGCTCCGTCTCTCCCTCGCTCCTTCCCTCCCTCCCTTCTACGGGTCCAGGGCCTCTTGCTTGGCCCGCAACGAGAACTTCTCGAAGCCTTGCTCCTGACATTTCTTGATCAGATCTTGCACCAGGCCGGTTTTCGTGTCCCGATCGGCGCGAATGATCACCGAAGCGTCGGCGGGCTTCTTCTCCTGCCGTCGCATGATGTCGACCTCCGTCCGCAGGATCCGCGTCATGTCGGCGATCGGCACGCGGTCGCCCCCCATCAACACCGTGCCCTGCGCGGTCAACTGCAAGATCAGCGGCGCCTCGACCGGCGCGTCGGGCGGCTTGGCCAGCGCGCTCGACGGCAACTTGATCCGCTGGTCCTGGTCGCCTTCCGCAAAGTTGATCAACACCATGAAAAAGGCGATCAACTGAAACGTCATGTCGATCATCGGCGTCATGTCGCCTTCCGCCGAGATGTCGAATTTCTTTCGTTTTGCCATTCGATCAACTCTTCTTCTGGAACCGGCCCATCAGGCCTTCGCTCACAATGCCGACTTCCAGCGTCAGCCGGGCCATGCGGTTGCGCATGATGCCGAACAAGGCGATGGCCGGAATGGCCAGCCACAGGCCGACCAGCGTGGTGATGAGCGCCATGGAAATACCCTGGGCCAGCTCCGACGGCTTCGGTTGCGTGGTGCTCTGGGCGATCGTCTGGAACGCCTGCACCATGCCGTCGACCGTGCCCAGCAGGCCGACCATCGGGCTGATCGTGCCGATCAGCGCGATGTAGCCCAGCCGGTGTTCGAGCTTCATGGTCTCTTCTTCGCCCACCTCCTGCATGGCCTCGATCGCCTGAGCGTATCCCGCCGAAAGTTTGCCCAGCCCGGCGGCCAGGACGTGCCCCAGAAACGAATCGTCGTTCTTGGCCAGGTCATAGGCTTCCTGGTACTTCTTTTCATTCAAGTTCGCCTCGAAGGCCTCGACCAATTCCATCGGCACGATGCTCGACCGCCGCAGCGTGAGCACGTTCATCACGATCAAGGCCACGAAGGTGAACGACAGCGCCAGGAACGCGATCACATATTTCGGCCCCAGCGCCTTGTAAAAGAACGTCAATTGGCTTTGGCGCGGCGCTGCGGGTTCGGCACCGCCTGCGTCGGCCGGCGGCGCCGCCTCTTCGTCTTGCGCTTGGGCCGCGGCGGGGCCGAACGCGCTGAGAAAGCCGTAGTCAAACAGGCCCAACAGCAACAGGCCGCAGATGCCTGTCGCCAGCCAGCCGGTCAATTTTCGGGAACGCATGGAAGTTCTCTATTTGGGGTTGGGGGGATTTTGGATTTTGGATTTTGGAATGCCCAGGCGAGCCGGGGCGTAAGCGTGTCGGTAGGTCTTTGGTCTTGGGCCTTTGGTCTTTGGTCTTTCCTGAACCCCGAACCCTGAACCCTGAACCCTGAACCCTCCTACATCTTGGCCCACGTGCTGTTCGGGTAACGCTCCTTGAGCAACGCCGAAGCCTGCGTGGCGCGGTCGACCTTTTTCAGGTCCTGCCAAAGCGAAGCCAGGTTCCACAGCGCTTCGGCGTGATATTGAGGGTTCGCGAAATACAGAACATCCACGTGCAAATAGGCCAGCAGTGCCTGCTTCGTGTGGTTGGGAATCTTGCGGTAGCAATTGCCGGCCACGACATACGCCCAGGAGTGCAGGTCGATCTCCTCAGCCTTCAACTCCTTGATGACGGCCTCGGCCAGCTTGACGCCTTCTTCGGGCTTGCCGGTCTCGCCCAGGCAGGCCGCCTTGCCCAGCATGGCCGCCAGCTTTTGCGACTCCGGCGTTTTGCCCTTCTCGGTCAGGTCCAGCGCCGTATCGAATTCCTTCAAGGCATCTTCGTATTTTTTCTCGGCCAGCTTGGCTTTGCCGATGTCGATGCCCGCCTTGATCTTGTAGGCGTCGGCCGGGGCCGTCGAAAGCGCCTTATAGAACTTCGTCGCTGCCTCGTAACTTCCGAGCGAGACCGCCAAATCGCCGGCCAATTCATTGGCCGCGTAATAATGGTAGCTGTTGGGATTGACGTCGATAAAGGCTTTCACTTGGCCACCGGCCTGCTTCACGTCGCCGCTGCCGCCCAGCGCCAGTTTGCCGTTGCAATAGGCCCGCATATAGTGGATTTCGGCCTTCACCTCGGCCTTGTCGATCGAGTCGGTGTCGAGCTTGTCGAGCGACCGCAAGGCGTTTTCGAAGGCGCCGTTGTTCACCTGGTTGCGGATCAGGTTGAGTTGCGGCGGCTCGTCGGCCAGGCGAATCGACTCGATCTCGTAGGTCGGCACGGACTCTTCCTTGCCGCTCTTTTCATACTTCACTTCGTCCTTGCTCATCGAAGTGATCGAGCACTTGATCTGCTGCGTTTCACCGATTTTCTTGATCGTGTCGTCGGCCGCGCGGACCGTCAGGGGGACGGCCAGGCAGCCGGCAACGATCGCCGCAATGCGTGATGCTTTCATATGGATCGACTCCTGGTTATTCAGTTGTTGTTCTATCTGAATCCGGTGAATTGTTTTTCTCGCCGCGCCCGCAGGCGCTGTTCTTGCACCTTCTGGGCGCGGTTCATTTTGATGAAGACGAACACCGCCACCGGAGCGACCACGATCAACAGCACGCCGAAGATCAGCAGCGGCGAGGTGCCTCCTTCGGCTTCCGTCGACGCCGGCGCGGTCGCGGCCGGTTTCTTGGCGCCCGGCGTTGCGTTGGCCGGCGTGGTTGCTCCCGCGACGGGCGCGCTCGCCCCCTCCGCGGTGGCCGAGGAGTTTGCCGCCAGGGACGCCAGCGTCACGGGCCGATCGTTGCCTTGCAGTTGCTGGATCGTCCGAAACAGCGACTCGAATTTCTTCATCCATTCCGGACCGCCCATCTCTGGCCGATTGCGAAAGGTGTAACGGATATTGTCTTCCGCCCTTTTCAGCAGGCCGGTCTTCTCGGTGCCGCTTTTCGTCTTGGCCAGGTCCATATAGCACTTCGCCTGGTTGTAGCGGGCTTCGTCGAAGGCCTCTCCCACGTTCTTTTGTCCTTGCGTGCGGACGGCAATCATGTTCCAACCCCAGAGCAGGTTTTCGGTGCGGCCCTCCTTGTTCTTCTGTTTGACGTCGCCCTCGATGGCCTTCAGGTAAAACTCCGGCTTCACCGCGCCCCAGTCCTGAAAGTTGCGAGCGGCCTCGGCCTGCGCGTCGAGCAGGTTCGATTTTTCCTTGAGCACGGCCAGCAACTCGTCGCGGGCCTGCTGGAAATTGCGCAGCCGCCGCTGCGTGCGTGCCATCCGCACTCGCACAGCCGGAACCGCCCCTTCGGGCGCGAAAGCCTTGTCGGCCTTGGCGGCTTCGATGATGCTCTCGTCGGTCTTGAGCGACTTTTCATAGTAGGCCTTCGCTTCGTCCGGGGCCTCCTTGGCGCCGTCGGCGTCATATCCGCTGCCCAGACTGAAGAACGTCTCCGCGACCCAATTCAACGAGTTAAAGGTGTTGCCTTTGCCGCGCGACGAAATGCGGTCGAGAAACAGCTCGAACCCCTTCGAGACCTTGGTCAGCTCGTCGGCCTTCTGCTCTTGCCGCAGGCGTTGAAGCTGCTGCTCCAGTTCGCGGCCGAGCACGATATAGATGCGGGTCAACTGGCCGGCGGCATCGGCGTCGCCCGACTCGTTCACCAGCTTTTCCAGCGATTCCATTGTGCCTTCGGCCTTGTCCAGCGCCTGGTTGGCGACATAAGCCCGCAGGGCCAGTTTATAGGTCTCGACGGCGAACTTTCCTTGCTTCGTCACCGGATCGCCGGCGGCGACCAGCGTGAGCGGCCCGATCTTGGCATCGTTCAACAGGTCGATCGCCTTGTCGGCCTGGCCCGATTCGATATCAATCTGGCCCAGCGAGAGCGCGGCCGTGGCCATCGTGGCGCTGACCGAGGCCGTGCCCTTATCGATGCCGTCACGGCTCAGCTTCAAACCGTCGTCGAGCAGCTTGCGGGCGGTCTCGACCATTTTGTCCAGCTCCGCCTGGGGCGGACGCTCTTCGCTGCGCGCCGCCCGCAGATAGGCGGCCCACAGCGCTTGGCCGGCCTTGAGGTCGGCATCGCCGCGGCGCGGCGAGTCGTCGGGAATCTTGGCCAGGTACTCCAGGGCCTTGTCGAGCTGCTCTTCGCCCACGGCCACCTGCAACAGCAGCCCCCAGGCTTCGTCGGCCTCTTCGCCGCCCGGCCAGGCCCCCGTGATAAAGTCGGCCGTCTCGACCATCTTGTCGCGGTCGAAGGCGTAATCGGCCTGGGCCTTTCGGGCAGCGTCGTAGGTTTGCAGGTAGGCGGCCATGGCGATCTTGGCGCACTGCCGGCCGCCCTGGCTCTTGGGATAGTTCTTGGCCACAAACTCGCCCATTACCGCGGCATCGTAATAGTTGCCCGCCTGATAATCGAGGAAGCAGAGGTAATAGCGCGCGATATTCACGCTTTCGATCGGCGTCTCATCGTCGCGCAGCTCCAGGGCCAGCTTGAAATAGCTCAGGGCCTGGTCGCGAAGCTGCCTGGCTTCCGACTCATAGGTGGGCACGTTGGCCTGGTCTTTCATTGCGGCGGCGACTTTGATCTGCCCCAAACGGTCTTGCCAACGGTCGAGCAACTCCTTGGCCCGGTCGAGCGCTTCGGAGAAGTTTGCCGGCTCCTTCTGCTCGCCCTCCGCGCCGCCCAGCAGCTTGCGATACAGCTCCTGCCCTTCGTCGCGATAGGGATTCATGAACGCCAACGCCTTGGCGACGAACTGCGCCTGCTTCTTGGCGGCCAACAGCAGGGCCTTCTTGCGCGCCTGGTCTTCGGGCTTGCTGAGCGAGTCGGACAACAGCTTGTTGGCCAGCGCCGTGAAATACGTGATGCCCAGGCCGTCCACCGTGCGGGTTTCCGGGGGCAGGGCCTTTTCGAGCCAGTCTTCGCCCCGGCTTACGGCCGTCTCGTAGTTCTTTTCGTTCTCGGAAACGAGGCACTCCAGCGACAGCCGCAAGGCGGTGGCCTTGTAGGGGCGGATGGCGGGATCGTCGCCTTGCGAGAGCATCGTTTCATACAGCCCAATCGCCCGCTTGGTGTCGCCCAGCTTCTGATAGCACTCGCCCTCTTTCATTCGCGCCAACAGGCCGACCATGCGGCGGCGGAACTTGTCGTACAGTACCTTGTATTTGTCGGCCGCTTCGTGCAGCAGCTTTTTTTGCTCGGCCGAACCGGCGGGGTAGCTGCCGGCCATGACTTGCAAAATGCCGGCGGCGAACATCCGGGCGCGAAGCACGTCGTCGCGCGCCTGGTCGCGTTCTTCGATCTTCTTGGCCTCCTTTTTCGGATCGTAGATTTTCTTGAACTCGTCGAGTCGGGCCGTGAACTTCTTCTCCGCCTCATCGAACACCTTCTTGGCCTCTTCGAACATCTCGCGGGCCTGCTTGGTGAGCGCGTCTTTCTTGGAGGCGTTCGCCGGCCGCTCGGCCTGCTCGAGCAGACTCCGCCCGCGCTCCACCAGGATGTTGCCCAACTCGGTCTCGGCGACGGCGGCCTTGGGATTGGCGGAACTGGCCTTGATGAACGCCGCGAAACGGTCGCGGGCCTTGTCGAGCAGCTTGCTCTTGGCGGCCGCATCGCTCTCGGCCTTCGCGTTATCGACCAGCAGCCGCCCTTCTTCGAAGGCCAGCTCCTGTTTTTGTGCCTCGCTGAGCAACGGGCTGGTGCGCATCAACTCCAGGTAGTCGAGCGCCGCGTCGAACAGTCCCTGCTCTTTCAGCCCCTCGAGAAAGCGTGCGTAGGCTTCTTCGGCCGGTGCGGCCTGCGCGCACAGCAAGACGAAGCCGGCCGCGGCGCACGAAATCAGGTGCGGTAAACGACGACCCACGAAGCGAAGAAGTCTCATCGCTGTTGTCCTCGAGCGTGCAAGTGGGAAAGGTGCCCATGACCGTTCGGGTTCCGGATCCGGCGGTCGGGCTGCATAAGATAGAGGGATCACCGACAGCTCCAGCTTATAAAGTCAAAACGCGCGAAGCAAGGAACCCCGGACAGTTTGTGCCCGAACCAGCATCTCGATAAACTCTCGCCACCCCGCGCGGTCGCTCACCCGCGGCTCGATTTGCCGAGCCAGCCCGGCGATTTCGCCCAACGAAGTCTGCTCGGCGAAGGGTGAACCGGCCAGCGACTCCGCCGAGAGCGCGACCAGGGCGGCTTGCCGCCAGGCGATGGGGGACGAGTCGAAGTCGCCGCGAAACGAGGCTTCGTCGATCGACACGGTGGCAGTGCCTTCATCCGGGTCAGGCCCGCGATAACTCACCTCGCCGAAAACCATTGGGCCATGTGGCGGTCTTCCCAGGCCGTCGTTGGCCTCGGACGGCACGGGTAGGCCGCCCCACGGGGATTCTTCAGACAGCCTTTCAGCAGGCTCGATCTCCAGCAAAACCACGGCGGCGCGATCGGTTCGAACGTCGGTGTTTCCGCCAAATTCCTCTGCCGAAGCCTGGTGTTCGTGGCCGGTTTCACCGCTAGCGGGTGCGCAGCCGATGAGGCGATATGCCTTCACCCGTTCTGGATTGAACCTAACGTCGAGCGAACCGGATTGCGGAGCCACGCCAGCAATCATCACCAGCCAACGGCGCGCGGCGCCCTCTTCCGGCAACCGGCGAAACGGGCTTGGTGCCACGGCCACGATCGTCGGCCGCTGCGATTCGCCCGTGGCAAGACCATAGTCAATGGCGGCAAGAAACTCTTCCACGCGCACGACGGCCGCCGATGGAAGCCTCCCCTCTGCCAGCTCGCGCCGCACAAGGCGATAGCTTGCATCGTCGGTCGCCAACGGCGCCTCGATCGCCGGCTGGCGGGCCACAGCGAGCCAGGGCAGCAGCCCCGTTTGCCGCCAAAAACGATCGAAGCCCGCTTCGCGATTCAGACGCACCGAGGCGCGTTCGACCGCGCAGCGGCTCAGCTCATCGACCGAAAACGCGACGGGCGCAGACGGATTAAAGGCCACATCGGTCCAGGCCGCCAGAGCGAGCGGCTCATTGATAGTACACCTGATGCCGGCGCGGCCGCCTTCTTCGAGCCTCGTCGTTGCGGCAAGCGATTCCACCATAGCCGCGGGCCCGGAGTCCGGGTGGACAACCTGACTATCGAACGTGTCCAACCCGGCTTCGGTCCAGCGCCACGCCGTCGAGCGCAAGGCATCGCCCGCCAGTGCCCGCTCTTCGAATCGCCATGCCACAAAGGCCATCACCGACAAGGCGTAACCCAGGCTGAGGGCGCAAAGCATGGCCGCCGCGGCCGCCTGCCTGGCCAGCGCCGGCCAACGCTCGCGCACGCTTGGCACCATCGACAACCGTTGCGTTAAAGCGGCCGGCAGAGGCACATCGGCCAAGGCCGCGTCGAGATCGGCGTCGTCGGCCAGCGGAATCGACCGCAGGCGAGCCAACAAGCCGGTGGGCAAGTCCACGGCGTTCAGACGGGCGGCCAACTCGGCGTCAATCATGGCGTACCCCCGGATGGCAGATCGCCAACCAATGTTGCCGGAGCTGTTGTCGGGCACGGCTGACGCGCGACAAAACGGTGCCCAGCGGCACGTCGAGCACGTCGGCCGCTTCTTGGTGCGTCAGTTCTCCGACCACCACCAGCAGCAGCGTCTCGCGTAGTTCGCTGGGCAAGCGGTCGAGAGCGTGCTGCATTTCGTCGGTAAACGGTTCGAGGCATGAGTTGTCGTATTCCACCGTCGGTTCGTCGGCGGTCGCGATCGGTCCCGCCGACCTCCACGGCCGGCGGCGAAGGCGGTCAGCCACTCGTCGCCGCAAGATAGTGGCCAGCCAGGCACGTTCGCTGCCTCCCGGCCGGCAACTGCGGCGGCTGTTCCATGCGGAGCGAAACGTATCTTGCACCACGTCTTCGGCCTCATGACGGTCGCCCACGAGCCGATACGCCAACCGGTACAGGGCCGGTCCGTGCTCGGACACCAAGCGGTTGAATTCGGCAAGCGAGAGCGACACGAAATCGTATAGGACTGACCGGTGAGCGATTCTGCATTGGCCCGATCCTCATTCTACTATTCGCAGACGGGCCGCTCGATTATTCCCGACGAAGCTAAGAAGCCGGGCGGGAACAAAACTCGAATTACATAGAACCCGCGGGTTGGACCGCGTTTTCGACGATTTTGCCGAGGCCCGGCTGCGCCCCGAGCCACCACCACGAGACACCCGCGCGGCGCCGAGACGAGAAGTCCGTGCGCGTTCGTAAAGCTTCGCCGAACCCGTTCCCATTTTCACACTAACCCGAAGCGCAAGCGAGGTTTTGCCGTCTTTTTCACGTTCCTCGCTGGCGCTTCGGGTTGGTGTACGGCACCTGCGTACCGGGTTAGGCGAAGCTTTACGCGCGTTCCTCTGTAAACATTTGTGGCTTAACGGCTTATGGCGATGCCGACGTAAAGCTTCGCCGAACCCGTTCCCATTTCACACTAACCCGAAGCGCAAGCGAGGTTTTGTCGCCTTTTTCACGTTCCTCGCTAGCGCTTCGGGTTGGTGTACGGCACCTGCGTACCGGGTTCGGCGAAGCTTTACATGCCGACAGGCGGGTGCCCTGTCACGCGGACACGGTGCGCAAAACAAAATCGCGGCGCGCGCGGCGCTTTTCTTTTGCGCGAGGGGGCCGTTTTGGACCCGGCATTCGAGACCGCGCAGAACAAAAGCGCCGCGCGCGGCGTTTTTTTCTCATGCACGAGGGCCTCGTTTTGATCCCGGCCTTCGAGACGGCGCGCCGTGCAAAAGCGCCGCGCGCGGCGCACCGGGGCCGGTTGTCCGCGAGTGTCTCGACGATCCATCCGCGTGGCCCGCTGCTTGTCGGCGCCGCGCGGACGCGACACGCCTGTCGCTTCGCGCGCGCAGACCAAGCCCGGATGTGGCGGTTTACTGACGCCTTATCTACCGCCCGGCGCGGCGATTGCTGCCGATCCACTGGTCGGGCCGCACGGCGTTGTTGGCGGACCAGTGCGCCGAGTAACCGGCGATATATGGATCGGGATTCACGGTCGGGCGGGAGTTCGAATAACCGAACCATTCGCGGGCGGCGATGCGGCGCTGCCGCTGCGCCGTGCGAAACTCGGCCTTGCGGCGGACCGCCTCTTTCGGATCGTCGCGCCGCTGCATCTCCTGCGTATAAAGCCACATTTCGGGCGTCATCTGCGTCATCGACGTTCGGTGAGGCAGCTCCTCATGGACGGCCTCTAGGTCCGCCTTTGCCTTGGCTGAAGCGGCGGCCGCACGTTGCGACGCGCGCGGAGATTGGGCGAAGGCGGGAACGGAAGCGAGCAACAACCCGCAGGCCGCCGCGGAGATCAACTTCTTCATGGCAAGGATTCCTCCAGCAAGGTCCAGACAGGCTCTTCCCGCTCGGCGACAAGAGCCGACGGGACGCGGGAAGGCCGGTCGAAGGTGTTTATTGGCCCTATCAATGGCGTTTCGGCATTTGACGGACGGCGCGATTAGTCCGGTTTTTACGAAAGTGGCGTCGGCAAGGAACGTGCCGGAGATTCGGGAAAAATGGGTGGTTGTCCGTGATCCGTAGCGGTGGGTATGGTTAGATATAGTGCCGCTTCCGGTGTAAGGTGGGACCAGCGAGCTTGCGAGCGCCGGCCCACCGTTGTCAGGCGTCAGGTATCAGGTTGTTTGTCCTGACGCCTGGCCCCTGAAACCTGACGCCTCAAATCGGTGGGCCGGCGCTCGCAAGCTCGCTGGTCCCACCCTACAAGTCTGCTTATTCCGCATGCCTTATCCCCACGTCATTCGCCTGCGCGGCCCGTGGCACTTTGAGCCGCTGGCACGGGCCACGCTCGACGCCGATGGGCAAATCACTGAAATCAGCGCCGGTCTGCCGCCCGCCGGCCGCGCCACGGTGCCTGAGGATTGGGGAGATCGCTTGGGCAGCGGCTTCCGCGGCCGCGTGCGGTATCGACGGACCTTCAACCCTCCGGCCACGCTCGATCCACACGAGCGGCTTTGGCTGGTCGTGAAGGGCGTCGACGCATTTGGACACGTGTCGGTGAACGGCACCCGACTGGGCACGATCGACGGCTACGCGCTGGCGCGCGGCTTCGAGGTGACGCGCCTCGTCGGGCCGCGCAACGAGATCGACCTCGAAGTCGAGCTGCCGCAGGAATTGCCCGGCGTGACGCAACCCTTGCGGCCGGGCCGCGAGCGTTTGCCCGGTGGC
This sequence comes from Pirellulales bacterium, assembly GCA_035533075.1. Lineage (NCBI taxonomy): Bacteria > Pseudomonadati > Planctomycetota > Planctomycetia > Pirellulales > Pirellulales bacterium. Next base: position 19,586 of record DATLUO010000054.1, read on the forward strand.
CCGATCGGCGAAGTCCGGCTGGAGGTCCGCGCGCAATGGTTCCTTGAGCCGCTGGCAATCTGGAGCACTCCGGCGAGCGACGGCTTTCTGATCCGCGGCCAGGCTCGGGGCGAGCCGCTGGCATCGCCTTTGGCGGTCGTCGTCTCCGGCTGCGAACGAGAAATCGCTTACGTCGAAACGCAGGTGGGCGCGTGGTTTGAAATCCTGGCTCCCGCGCCCGATTTTCCGGTCTGGACCACGCACAGTCCAACACTGGCGCCGCTGGAAGTCAAGCTTCTCTGGGGCGGCACGGCCGTTTGGCAGGCCGTCATTCAAACGGCGTTGCGAGGGGCGGTCGTCAACGCCGACGCCACTTTGGTGGAGCAGATTTTGCCCGACGCCGCCTACCAGGAGTTCGACCGCAACGGCAGAACGGTGATCCAACGGCTGCCGCTGGAATGGGCCGAGCCGGTTTGCTTCCGACTGGCATATCATCCGTCGGTCGTCGGCTGGTCGGCCCTGCCAGAACAGCCCGCTCCCAGTGCCGCGACCTATGGCCGGCCGTGGCTTGAGAGCGGCGAGCAGTGAGGGTTCGCGGTGGCTGGGCCAGAGCCGTGCGCTCGACCCGTTCTCCACTTCACGCGCGGCCGCGGCGATGCCCCGGTAGCGCCACCACCGGGGCATCCGCTGGCCGGTGGCGCGTATTGGTGGTTGCCGGGTCGTTCTCGGCCAGCTTCTGCCCCAGCCACCGCCGTGGCTTGGGAGCGGATGAATCATTCCGGTTGCATCCACACGCGGCGGCCTTCCGCACGCAGCCGGCCCGATGCGATCTGCCGAAGGGCGTCGGGGTAAGCCTGGCATTCGGCCTCGAAGACCCGCGCCGCCAGCGACCCGGCCGTGTCGTCGTCGTGGACGGCGACCGTGCGCTGCAAGATGATCGGCCCGTGGTCGTATTGGTTGTCGACGAAGTGGACGGTGCAGCCGCTCACCTTGGCGCCGTAATCGAGCACGGCCTGATGTACGTGATGCCCATAGTACCCCAGGCCGCAGAAGGCGGGAATGAGCGCGGGATGGATGTTGACCACCCGCCACTCAAAGTCGGGCGGAATGGCCACGAACTTCAGAAAGCCGGCCATGGCCACAAGCTGGCAGTCGGCGGCCCGGCAAGCGTCGAACACCGCCCGGCTGAAGGCCGCGTCGTCAGCCGCCGCGCGCCGCTCGACCACCTTCGTATCGATGCCGGCTTCTGCCGCGAACGTCAGTCCGCCCGCCTGGGGATTGCTGGCAACCACGACCGCGATTCTCGCGTCCAGCTCGCCCCGGCCGATCTTGTCGATCAGATTGAGGAGCGTGGTGCCGCCGCCCGAAATCAACACGGCCAGCCGCAAGGGAGAACGTCGAGGAAAGTTGGGCATACGTGCGTCGCTAAAGACCCACCGGGCCGGCCGCCGGCTCTTCCAGCGAGGGTGCCAGGAAATCGTCGCGCGAGGCATGTCCCAGGTCGCCCAGCGCTTCGGCCGCCAGCCGGTCGGCCGGGGGACGCTCCGCGACTCGCCAGGGAAGGCGGACCGTGAACGTGCTTCCCTTGCCCAGTTCGCTTTCGACCGAGACATCGCCGCCCAGCAGTTTACAGAGCTCTTTGACGATGGAAAGGCCCAGGCCGGTGCCGGAGTATTCGCGGGTCATGGCGTCCCCGCCGGGAATCACGGTCCGGCCCTGCCGGAACTTCTCGAAAATTTGCGCCTGATCGTCGGCCGAAATGCCCACGCCCGTGTCGGCCACCGTCAGCAACAGCTCGTCGTCGGCGCCGGCCTTGGCGGCAACCACGATCCGCCCGCCGTCGGGCGTAAACTTGATCGCGTTGGAAAGCAGATTGGTGAGGATTTGCTGCACCTTGCCCTGGTCCTGAAAGAGTCCGGGCAAATCCGGCTCGACCTCGATGTCGAGATCGAGGTTCTTGCGTTCGGCCAGCGGGCGGGCCATGTCGCATTGGGCCCCGATCACGTGCTCAATGCGGAATTCAGTGGGCCGCAGCTCCATCTTGCCGCTTTCGATCTTGGCCAAGTCGAGAATGTCGTTGATCATGTCGAGCAGCATTTTGCCCGACTTTTGAATGTTCAACACGTAGCGGTGCTGTTTGTCATCGAGCGACTTGATGGAGCTCAGCACGTCGCTGAAGCCGATGATGCTGTTCAGCGGCGTGCGCAGCTCGTGGCTCATGGTGGCCAGAAAATCGCTCTTCAGGCGGTTCAACTCGAACAGCCGCATGTTGGCCTGAGCCAGCTCGTCGACTTTGACGTCCAGATTCTCGTTCAGCCGGCGCAGCTCTTCTTGGGCGGTGACCAGGTGGCCCAGCATGCGGTTGAAGGCCACCGCCAGTTCCTCGAATTCGTCGGCCGTGCGGATTTCGGCCCGCTGCTCCAGGTTTCCGCGGCTGACCGCGTCGCTCACGTCGCGCAGGTGCTTGAGCGGCTTGACGATCACGTAGCGGACGATGAAATAGGCGGCCAACATCGCCAAAAAAGTGATGAAGATGGCAAACGTAACCAAAATCGCGCGGTTGACAACTTGGTCCCAACGTGTGGCCGCGTTGGAGATCGTCACCTTGGCGACTGCGATGATCTGCCCTTCCGCTAGGTCGGGCGGGCCGGTGGAAACCCGATGGCACCGAATACAAGAGGACTCGGCGTAGACGGGACGGTAGTAGACATATTGCTCGCCATTGTTGATGAACCGCTGTCGATGCGGCTCCTCGGTTCCCGGGGCTTCCGCCTGCGCCGGAGCTTCGGCGAATTCGTCAAGCACCCCCGCATCAAAGGGATCGGCGGGGGTCGCGGCGTTGTCGGCGTCGGCGGGGCGCAAAAAGGTGCAGTCGTAGTCGCGACCTTGGAGGCCCGCACCCATCTTGCGCAGAAAGTCGATCCAGTCCTTGTCGCGGACTTCGTCCAGCAGTTGCCCCGCGTAGTTGACCTTGCTCCAGTGAACCGCGAGTAAGCTGGTGTCGACGAGCCTTTTGGCCGTCGACGGGTTCTGTTTGGCCACTAGGCTGTCGGTGCGCAGGCTGTAGGCCCAGAAGCTCAGGCCGATCAGCAGCACCAGGCAGATGCCGAACAGCGCCAGGAACTTGCGCTCCAGATGGGTCTCGCCAAGCTGGCGTTTGATGGAACGATACGACATGCGTTTTCGGTGCGGGTGAGGGTTCGCCCAGCCTGCCTGGCATTCTACGCCCGCCCGCCAGCGGCTCCAAGGTCAGACGGCCGGCGGTGGCTACCCTCCGCCGTCCGCCTGGGTTACGATAAAAGGCGATGCCGATCACCTTTCTTTGTCCCCAGGGCCACCGGCTCACCTGCCCTGACCATCTGGCCGGAAAACCGGGCAAGTGCCCCAAGTGCGGAGTCGTCGTGCGCGTGCCGGCCGGCGACGCGCCGGAAGAGACCGACGACGACGCCAGCCGCATCGAATCGACCGGCGACGGCGTGAGCGCCAGCGACTTGGGCGCCGACCAGATTATTTTTCTTTGCCCCAACGGGCATCGGCTGAACGGGCCGGCGAGCCTGGCCGGCCGGCCGGGCCAGTGCCCGCACTGCGGCATCAAGTTTCTCGTTCCCAACCCCGACGAGGAAGACGAAGAGGAGGATCAGCCGTTCGTCGAGGAAGAGACGCCCGACTTCCCGTTGAACGACATCGTGATCCAGATCGACACGTCGGGCAAAGGCGGTTCGTCGAAGGGAGGCAAATCGGGCCTGACGTCGGCCTCCTCGCCCAACGTCGCCGCGCATCCCTTGGCTTCGCTCTTGGCACAGCTTTGGCGATACAAAGCGCAGGGGGCGACGATTGAGCTCCACCTGGGCGACGGCAAGCTGCTCGAGCCCGATCAGTTCTCTTCGAAGGACGCCCAGCACGCGATCTTCGCGTCCACCGAAGCCAACGGCACGCACACGCTCACCGCCGTCGCCTGGTCGTCCATCCAGCGTGTCGTGGTGCGAGGTCTGCAGCAGCTTCCGAAGGAGTGGTTTTAGGGCATGGCGTCCCGGCAAAAAACTTCGCATAATGCGAGACGCCCGTTCATGAGGATGAGACCATGCCGCCCGTGCGAACCTTCTTGGGATGGATCCGACCCGCGCTGGAACAAGCGGCCCGCTGGCTGCTCGACCGCTATGCCGCGGCCGACGCGGCCGATCTGGCCAAGGTCATCGTGGTGCTGCCGGGCGCACGCGCCAGCCGCCGCTTATTGGAAATCCTCGTCGAGCAGGCGGAGCAGCGTCAGCTTGCCTGCACGCCGCCGCAAATCGTCACGGTCGGACATTTGCCCGAAAAGTTATACGAGCCATGCCGCCACGCCGACCGGTTGACGTGCCGCCTGGCCTGGCTGAAGGCGCTGGAAGACACCGACGCCGGTCTGCTGCGGCGAATTGTGCCCGACCCGCCCGACCGCCAAGACCCCGCGCGCTGGCTGGCTCTGGCCGAGATGGTGGGACGGCTTCACGACGAATTGGCCGGGCACGGCTTGATCTTTGCCGACGTGCCCGAACGAGGTTTTCGACCGGCGGAAAACTCCGCGCTGCGTGCGGCCGAGGCGATCGAAGTCGGGCGGTGGCAGACGCTCGCGGAGGTGCAGCAGGCCTATCTGCGGCGGCTGGAAAAGCTGGGCCTGGCCGACACTCAGCTTGCCCGGCTGCAAGCGGTCAACAACAGCCAATGCCGCTGTGCCAACGACATCGTTCTTGTGGGCCTGGCCGATATGCCGCGCGTGGCCGAGAAGATGCTCGAACAGGTGGGCGATCACGTGACGGCGCTCGTCTATGCTCCGCCCGCCATGGCCGAGCGGTTTACGAAGCTGGGCACCCTCGTGAGCGGCGCTTGGCGCCAGGCGCACATCGAGCTGAGCGACGAGCAGATCATCGTGGTCGATGGTCCGGCCGATCAGGCGACGGCGGCCGTCGACGCGCTGGCCGGCTACGCGGGGAAGTATGCGGCCGACGAGATCACGATGGGCGTGCCCGACGTGGGCGTCGTCCCCTTTCTCGAACGCCGCTTCGAGCAGTTCGACCTGCCTTCGCGCTATGCCGAAGCGTTGCGGCTGCGGCAAACGGCGCCTTATCGGCTGCTGTCGGCCGTGGCCGATTATCTCGACGGCGGACGGTTTGCCGATTTCGCGGCGCTCGTGCGTCATCCCGACCTGGAAATCTGGCTGGCCGGCGACGACCAATCGGGCGATTGGCTGGCCGCGCTCGACACTTGGTACACCCGTCACCTTCAGTCCAGGCTGGGCAAGGCCGCGCCCGATAACGACGACCTTGGCGGCAAGGTGGCTACGATCCAAAAAAAAATCGACCGACTGTGCAAGCCGTTTCGCGGCCAACGACCGCTGGCCGAGTGGGCCAAGGAGATCGCCGGCTTGTTGGTGGCGGTCTATGGCCGGCGGCAGCTCGATGCCAACCACCCCCCCTTTTTCGCCGGCGGTCGCATCGTGCTGGCGGCCTGCGAAAAGATCCACACGGTGCTGAAAGAGGCCTTCGGGGCCGACGCGAAGCTCGCCGGCCGCTGGGGCGCGCCCGACGCCGTTCGCCTGCTCTTGCGGCATATCGACGACGAACCAATTCCGCCCCTCGCCGGGCATTCGGCCATCGAGTTGTTGGGCTGGCTGGAGCTGCCGCTCGACGACGCGCCGGCTCTGGTCGTCACCGGTTTCAACGACGGCTTTGTGCCGTCGTTCATCAACGCCGATCCGTTCTTGCCCAACGGCTTGCGGCGGCAGCTTGGGCTGGAAGATAACGACCGCCGCTATGCCCGCGACGCCTACGCCCTGGCCGTGCTGGCCGGTTCGCGCCGCGAGCTGCGGCTGATTGCCGGGCGACGTTCGGCCGAAGGCGATCCGCTCACTCCCAGCCGGCTGGCCTTTGCCTGCCCGCGTGACAAAATCGCCGGCCGCGTGCTGGCCTATTTCGGCCTGGCGGCGTCGCCCTCTCCCGATCGCGTGCCGCGAGGCCTGGTCGCCGGTCGAGTTCAATCGACGTTCCGGCCGCCGCTGCCGGTGCCGCCGAAGGAGCCGCCGGCGAGCTTGCGCGTGACGCAGTTTCGCGATTATCTGGCGTGTCCGTATCGCTTTTATCTGAAGCACGTGTTGCAACTCGTCTCTCTCGACGATCTGGCCGAAGAGATCGACGCCGCCACGTTCGGCTGGCTGGCGCACGAAGTGCTTAAGGCGTTTGGCCAGGATCCGGACAACTCGCGGCTCACCAGCGCCGAGAAAATCGCCGACGTGCTGAGTGCCGAGCTGGCGCGTCTGGTGGTCGGCCGCTATGGCGAACAGCGTCTGCCGGCGGTCGACTTGCAGGTGGAGCACTTGCGTCTGCGGCTGGCGTCGTTTGCGCGGTGGCAGGCGGAGTGGGCGGCCCAAGGCTGGCGGATCGCCACGACCGAGGTGGAGATCGACGGCGAGGCGGCGCCCTTCCCGGTCGATGGCCGGCCGATGTTCTTGCGCGGGCGCATCGACCGCATCGACCGCCACGACGGCGATGGCCGCTACGTGATCTTCGACTACAAGACTTCGGACAAGGGGCAATCTCCCAATGCCACCCACCGCAAGAACGATTGCTGGATCGACTTGCAGTTGCCGCTTTATTGCCACTTGGCTCGGGCCATCGAAATCCAAGACGCCAAGATCGGTCTGGGTTATATCGTGTTGCCCAAGGACCTGACGGCCGTGAAAGACCAACTCGCCGACTGGACGCCCGAAGATTTGCAGGCGGCCGACGCGCAGGCGCGGGAGGTGGTCCGCCGCATTCGCGCGGGAGAATTCTGGCCGCCCGCGCCCGACCCGACCTTCGACGACTTTCCCGCCATTTGTCTCGGTCACAACGTCAATGCTGTTTTCGACGCGGACTGAAAATGACAAGAATACAGTTCGGGTTCAGGTCCAACTCATATCAGCGAGCGATCTGGTTTTTCGTCACCCTGCAACTGATTTGCCTCGGTTCTTCAGCAAGGGCGGACGAGGCGCCGCCGAAGAGGCCGAAGAGATTGCTGCTGCTCGGCCAGGGCCCCGACGGTCATCCGCCGACCACGCATGAGTACCTGCCTGGTCTGAAGGTATTGCAAGTGTGCTTGCAGGGTGTTCCGGGCGTGGAAGCGCGTGTCGAGCGCTGCGACGAGCCATGGCCGGAAGGGCCCGACAAACTGGCCGAGGTCGACGGCTGCGTGCTGTTTCTCTCCGAGGGAGCCAAATGGATCAACGCCGATCCGCGCCGCTATGAGGCGTTCACCCGGCTTGCTGCCCGCGGAGGCGGATTGGTGGCGCTGCATTGGGCAATGGGGACCAAGGATACGGAGAACATCGGACCGTTTGTGCGCCTGTTGGGCGGTTGTCACGGCGGTCCGGACCGGAAATACACGGTGATCGAAACCCGTTGGCAGGCTGCCGATCACCCGATTGCCAATGCCGTGGGTCCGCTCACGGTCCGCGATGAGTTTTATTATCGCCTCAAGCTTGTCGAACCGGGCGACGCGATTCAGCCGGTCATTACGGTGCCGATTGAAGGCCGCGACGAAACGGTGGCCTGGGCCTGGCAGCGCCCCGACGGCGGTCGCTCGTTCGGTTTCAGCGGGCTTCATTTTCACGACAACTGGCGCCGTGAGGCGTATCGGCGACTGGTCAGCCAGGCCGTCCTGTGGACATTGAAGCTTCCCATGCCGCAAGCGGGACTGCCGGTCGATGTGCCCCAGGCAATCTTCGAATTGGCGCCGCAAGACTGATTGCCGCTTGCCCAGATTGCGGTTTTTCCGTAATATCACCGCTCGTGTGCCAAGTTGCGAGAGGGCCGTTCCGGCGATGCCAAGTTTTCCAAAAGAATCGGCCGATCTACAGGTATCAGGGACCGCTGCGCCATAAATACAAGGCTGAAAAGCCTGACCTACTTGCACGGAACGGACTCCATGCACCGACGCCACTTTCTTCGATCAAGCTTCGTTACACTGGCCGGCTGCTTGGGCGGCTGCCGCGGGAATCAATACGCCGAGGTGAAACATCCGGGCGACCCGTCGATGGTCGGCAGTCACCAGGCCGGAGGCGAGACCTGGCGGCCGCTGATGGACGAGGCGGTTGGCAAGCTGCTCGGCCGCCATTCGGTCGCCCGCCAATCGGGTCCCAATGGCCAGGTTCTGCCGCCGCTGCGGATCTGTTTCGTGGGCGTCGAAAACAAGAGCATCGAAGAAATCGGCGATTTCAAAGACCAGCTTTACGAACAGATCGACTCCAAGATTCTCGAAAGCCAGATCTTTCAGCCCGTCAGCAAGCGGTTCGTCGAAGCGGGGCTGATGCAGACCCGCCTGCGGCCCGACCTGTTGATGGTGCCCGCCAACATGCGGATGTTCGTGGGCGCCATGGAACAACAGGGCCAGCCCTTCGACTACCTGCTTTACGCCACGATCACCTCCGGCACCACCCGCGAGAACAAAGACTACCAGCGCGACTATCTGCTCACGATGGAGCTCGTCGATGTCCACAACGGGCAATACGACAAGCAATCGGCCACGTTGAGCAAGGGCTACTATCATTCGCGGCTCAGTCGGCTCATGAAGGGGTGAAGAACGGTAGATGGCAGACGGTAGACGGTAGACGGGGATTCTTAGATGACCGACGATTGCCCGCTGGTTTGCGCCGTGCATCGCCGAGATCCCGGTCTACCGGCTGCCGTCTGCCGTCGATGGATCCTTTTCCTTTTACTGCCCCTTCTGCCGCTCTTCGCCCTTGGCTGCGCGACGCACGAACGGCGGCTGCTGGCCATTCGCGACGGTTTTTATTCGGGTGACCTGCCGGTGGCCGAAAAATCGCTCGACGATGGTCTGAAGCACGACCACCGCGACTCCGAAGTGCTCCTCTTGGAACGCTCCATCGTCGAGTTGGCCGAAGGACGCCCGCGAGAGTCGGAACAGGCGCTGCGCACCGTCCGCGACCGGTTCGACGAGCTGGAACGGGCGAGGCTGGGCAAAGCGGCGATTGCCTTGATCACCGACGACAGGCACAAAGCCTATTGCGGCGAAGATTACGAGAAGGTGCTCATCCGGGCACTGCTTTCGCTGGCCAATCTGCTCGGCGACGGGCAAGACGCCGTCGCTTACGCCTTGCAGGTCGCCGACAAACAGCAACAGATCATCGAGGCCGCCGGCGCGGAGGCTTCGAGTGACGGCCCGAACCCCAAGCTGGCCTACAAGCAAGTGGCGATCGGCCCCTACCTGCACGGGCTGATTCGCGAAGCCACGCACGGCAACTATGACGACGCGGCCCGCGCCAGTGCCTTGGTCGTTCAATGGGAACCGCAATTCCTCGACGGGCGCGCCGACTTGGAACGTGCCCGGCACGGCCGTCATTCGGCGCCGGGCAACGGCGTACTCTACGTGTTCGCACTGGTCGGACGCGGTCCCTACAAAGAAGAGACGCTTGAACTGCCCACGACCGTCTCACTGTTGATTGCCGACCGGATCATCAGCGCCACGAACAAATACAGCTTGCCGCCCACCATTGCGCCGGTGAAGGTGCCGCGGATCGTCATACCGCCCAACGAAATCGCCGGTATCGGCGTCTACGTCGATGGCCGGCCCGCGGGCACCACGGCCACGATCACCGACGTTGGCCGGATGGCCGTCGAGCAGCACCAGGCAATCTACCCGCGCATCCTTGCCGAGGCGGTGGTGCGGCGCGTCGTGAAAAAAGGGATCGTGCTCGGCGCCAAGGAGGCGATGGGGGCCAACCAGGCGACGCTCACCAGCGTGGCCCTGGACGTGGCGGGCATCGCCTGGGAAGCAAGCGAAGCCGCCGACACTCGCTGTTGGGGCCTGTTGCCTGACAAAATTCAGGTGCTGCGCCTGGAGTTGCCCACCGGCCGGCATCAGGTGGCGCTGCAGCCGGTGAGCCGCTATGGCTCGACCGGCGCCGCCGAACCGCAGGCCGTGACGATCGACGACGGCCGCAACACCTATTTGCTGGCGAACTTTCCCGATTCGCGGCTGGTGGGCAGAATCGCGACGAATTCGCCGTAGTGTGGCCTACAAGCTCGAAAACAGGGCGTAGCAGAATAGTCGGCGCTGGTGCCGGCCGGGTCGGCATCGGTGATGGCGGCTATTGTGCCGCTGAACGTGCTTCCTTCCGTCGAACTCACGGACGACGCCGTGGCGGTCAGCGAAGCATCGGCGACGGTGGTGGCGTTGGCGACGTGACGGGCCTGGGCGTCAGCGTTGCGTCATCGACCTTGGCGGTGCCGGTGAGCGTGACGGTCTGGCCGCCGACGTCATGCACGACGATGGAGAATGGCGAGCTGGCGGTCTCGTCGCTGAAGACGTGCGTGCCGGTCAAACTGAAACCGCCCGGCACGCCTGAGATCGTTTGCAACGTGCCGGTCGAAGTGACGCCCGCGCCCCAGGTGATCGTGGCGGTGAAATCGCTGGCCGCGTTTTGGTGTTGGTGACCGTAAACGTCGACAGCAGAAGTCGATCTTCGAGCCGCTCCGGAAAGAGCCCCCTCGGCCGAGCGCGCAAGGACTTCGTTGCCTTTTGATTTCGCCGGGCTTTGGCACGGTTCCGCCCACCGGTCGATGCGGCGTTACGCGGAAAGTTCGATCGATACATGATGTCCTCTCTTCGGTGGAATAGCTCGATGGCGGAGTATAGACGCTCGCCAAGGCAATCGCAATCGTTTCGCTCGAGGCATGTCCCTCGTTAAGACGAAGTCGAACTGGCGGAGGGGAACCCTCTCGCAGGCGCTCGCAAGCTCGCTGGCCCCGCCCTACTTGCCAGGCACGATCGCCGCGGCGGCAATCGTGCCGATTTGGCCGGCAAGCTTGTTCACGGAACCTTTCCCGTCCGGATGCACACGGTTGCTGAGAAAGATCACCGTCAGCTCGAGCTCCGGGTCGATCCACATCGCTGTGCCGGTGAACCCGCCGTGTCCAAAGGCGCGGTCGGAAAAGCCAGTCCCTCGGTTCGATGAATAAGCGCTGCGCACGTCCCAGCCGAGTGCCCGCAGGCCGCCTTTGACCGGCTGCGCGCGCGTCATCTCGGCGACCGTCTCCGGCCGCAAAATGCGGACACCGTTGAACTCGCCGCCTTGCAAAAGCATTTGGGCATAGACGGCCAGGTCTTCCGCGGTCGAGAACAGCCCGGCGTGGCCGGCGACGCCGCCCAGCGCGTAGGCCCGTGGATCATGCACCTCGCCCTGCATCCAGCGATCGTTTCGCTTTTCCGCGGGCGCGGCCCGCTGGCGCAGCCCATCACCAGGCAGATAGGTCGTCTCTTTGAGGCCCAGCGGAACGAAGATGTGCTCGGACGCGAAACGATCGAGGTTTTCGCCGGCGACCCGTCGCACCAACTCGCCCAAGACGATAAAGCCCACGTCGGAATATTTGAACGCCTCACCCGGTTTCGCTTGCGGCCCGCTTGCCATGACGCGGGCCATCGCCTGTTCGGGGCCATCGGCGTAGTCTTCGATCGGATTGTCGGCGATCAGGCCGCCCTGGTGCGTCAAGAGTTGCCGAATGGTGATCGACTCCTTTTCCGCTTGTGCGAAACCGGGCAGGTATTTCGCCACGGGGTCGTCGAGCGCGAGTTTGCCCTGCTCGGCCAGCAGCATCACGCTGGTTGCGGTGGCGACGGGCTTGGTGAGCGAGGCCATGTCGAAAACGGTGTCGACCGTCATCGGCCTTTTAACCGGCTCGACGCTGCGCTCGCCATAAGCCTTTAGAAAAACGATCTTTCCACATCGGGCGACGAGCACCACGCAACCCGGCATCTTGCCGGCGGCCAATGCTGTTTGTACCGCGTCGTCAATTTCGGTCAGACGGTCCGCGTCCATACCCGCCGCTTGCGGTTCGGCGCGCGGCAACTGCGCCACGGCCATGCTCGCAGACATGGCGACCGCCGCGACGAAAGCCACAAAACCAGCCGGCGCGCTTCGATTCATCCGATTCATGTCCGTGATGTGCGGAGTCCGTTTCCTACAGGAACCGCGGGGCGGGCACGGGCAGCACGCGCGGCTCTGCCAGCGGCGGTTCTTCGGCGGGACGGTCGCGAAGGGTGAGCACCGGAGCACGCGCGTGCCGCAACACATATTCGGCCACGCTACCCAGCAACAGATGCACCAGGGCACTGCGGCCGTGAGTGCCCATCACGATCAGGTCGCAGCCGCGCTCTTGCGCCACCCAGCAAATCACCGGGCCGGGCGGGCCGGCGTGCAAGATGCGCTCGACCGAAACGTCGGGCAAAACCGGCACCGCGTCGAGCTGCTCGCGCAACGTCGGGTCGGTCGGATGCTCTTGTCCCACCAGGTTCAACGTCTCCGGCACGTCGAAGGCGTGCAACAGCACCAGTTCGGCCCCGGTGTCGTGAGCCAGACGCTGGGCGTAGGCGAACGCCCGACCGGAGGCGTGCGAAAAGTCGACCGGACAAAGAATCCGTCGGATCAGTGAGGGTGCCTGAGTGTCCATATCAGGGAATATCGCGGAAGGCCAACCAACTCATGTACGCCAGAATCAGAGAACAGATCACGAAGCCCACGTCCATCATGATGCTGGCCTTGCCGAAGGGCACTCCGAGTGCAAGATCGAGGCCGAATAACAACAATAACAGGCAGGCCACGACCAGTCCGGAGATGGTCAACGCTTTGGGCATCGAAGGTGTTCCTCAAAGTTGCACGACCGCCGCCGGCGTTTGCCCGATGGCTGCCAAGGTGCTTCAAGTATAGTTAGGGGCAACGTGCTGTCCCAGTGCCCCTGGGGAGAAAAGTCTGTGACCGGTCGTGCCGTGTAAAACGATTGGGCCGGATGGGAGGGTTCAGGGTTCAGGGTTCAGGGTTCAGGCGGCGGGATGGAAATCCATGCCGCGCCTGATGCCTGACGCCTGATGCCGGACGCCTCCCCACGGCGTGACCTATCCTTGCATGTCACCACTGACTTGCACCAGGCGTACTTATGGCAAGTGCCATCGACGATGGGCCAAAGCTGGTCGAGGCACGCCGCTCCGGCTCCCTTGCGTTCGACATCGTGCGTTCCGCGTCGGAACTGCGCCCCTGCCGAGAGCGGTGGCTCGATCTCGACGCCCGTATGGCCACCCCCATGCAGACCTGGGCCTGGATCGAAGCCGCGGCCGCAACCTTCCAGGGCGACGGCCCGATCGAGATTGTCGTCGGCCGCGACGGCGACGAAATCGTGGCCGGGGCTCCGCTGATTGCCCGGACTCGGCTTGCCCGCCAAGAGTTACTGAACTATCACGGCCTCTACGAGCCGGCCGACCTGGCGTTCTGCGACGCGGAGGCCAACGCCGCCCTCGCCGAGGCGCTCTGGCGACGAGGCCGTCCGCTGTTCCTGCCACGCGTCTTTGCGGCCTCGCCCACGGTCGCGGCCATGGAAAGGGCCGTAGGACGGTCCGGCAAATTGATCGTTCGCCCACAGGCAGCCACGCCCTGGATCGCGCTCGACGAAAGCTGGGCCTCGCCGGAACAAAAACTGTCGTCGCGGCGCCGTTCCGACTTTCGGCGTTCCCGTCGGCACGCCGAGCAGGCCGGTCCGGTCCGGGCCGAGCTGCTCTCGCCTCACAGCGACCAGGTTGAGGGGTTGCTCGATCGGGCCTTCGACGTGGAACGCCGTTCGTGGAAGGGCACGACGGGCACGGCCCTGGCAGATAGCCGCGCGGGCGAGTTTTATCGACGTTATGCCAAACGCACGGCCGACGCGGGACAGTTCCGCATCGCCTTTTTGCACGTGGGAAATCAAGTGGCCGCCACGCAGTTTGGCGTCGTCCACGGCAACCGCTATTGGGTGCTCAAGGTCGGCTACGACCCGCAGTTTCATCGTTCGAGTCCGGGCATTTTGCTGATGGTCGAAGCGATCAAGCAGGCAGTATCCGACGGTCTGGAGACGTATGAGCTGTTAGGCACGGTCGAACCCTGGATTCAGGTGTGGACCGAACTGGAGCGTCCCTGCGTGTCGCTGCGGTGGTACCCGGCGAGCTTCAGCGGCGGGCTGGCGCTGGCGGCCGACATGATGGAAAAAGCGGGCCGGGCATTAGCAACAAGAAGGTCATGCGCGAGTTGAATGCTTATCTGCGGCATGCGGTCCGCCGTTGCTTGATGCCGCTGGCGGCGCGTGCGGCGAGCGCCTACATCGCCGGGCCGGAGCTCGACGACGCTTTGAAGCTCGCCCACGGACTGGCCCGGCAGGGGTTCGCCAGCACGCTCGGTTTTTGGGACGGTGAGGGCGACACGCCCGAAATCGTGGCCGGACAGTATCTGGCCGCGCTGGAGGCGATGTCGCCGCTCGCCGACAGTTACCTTTCGATCAAATTGCCCGCCTTGGGCGATTCGCGACCGTGGTTGGACTCACTGTTGGCGGTGGCCCGGCGCAGCCGCCAGCGAATTCACTTCGATTCGCTGGGGCCGGAGGCAGCCGACATGATGTGGTCGGCCGCGATGCAAGTGGCTCAACCCGGCGACGTGAAGGTCAGTTGTTCGCTGCCCGGCCGATGGCGACGCAGCTTGGACGACGCCGACGCCACGGTCGCGGCGGGCATCATTCCACGCGTGGTCAAAGGGCAATGGCCCGATGCGGCCGGGCCCGACAGCGACTTGCGGCAAGGCTTTTTGAAGGTCGTCGACCGGCTGGCAGGCCGTGCGCCGCACGTGGCGATCGCCAGTCACGACGCCCCGCTGGCCGGCGAGGCCATCCGACGCCTCCGCGCGGCCGGCAGCACGTGTGAATTGGAACTTCTCTACGGACTTCCCCAACGCGCCACTTTGGCGGTGGCCGCGAGCGAGGCCGTTGGGGTGCGGTTCTACGTGCCCTATGGAAAGGCGTATCTTCCCTATTGCCTGGGTCAGGCCCGGCGCCAGCCGCGGCTGCTGTGGTGGCTGGTCCGCGACGCGTTGCGATTGGGGTCTTAGGTCTTTGGTCTTCGGCCTTGGGCCCGCTGGAAAATCGCCGCATACGGCGCGGCCGCCCAGACGAACGAGAATGGCTCGATCGGAATGCGAAACCGCGCCGACGCGATCGTCAGCGTGTGAAACAACGTCACCGCCGCGAAAGCGCCCACGAGCGGCCACAGCGTCCGCCAGCGCGATCGCAGGAGCAGCAACCCGACCAACGACGACACCAGCCAGACCACCGTTGTCATTCGATAAATCCCGCTACGGGCCTTGGGGTTGGTTTCGTCGAACAGCAGAAAGTAGCGCAGCCGACGCAGGCAAAGTTGCACGTATCGGTCGGGCTGTCGCGTGATGAATTCCCAGGCTTGGCTGCCCAGCCGCCGCGAACGTTCTGGCTCGCTCAGCCCCGCGAAATCGCGGTAGCCGGTCGGCTTCAGCAACACGTCGTCAATATAAAGTGTCTCGTGCCGGGCATCCCACAAAGCCCGATGCCGGCCTGCCAGGCTGCCGTCGTGACGATGCCGCGGGGCTTCGTCCGAACTTTTGGGAATCTTGTCCGTGCCCCAGCTCGCTGCATTGTTGCCCTGCCAGAAGGCATAGCCGAGCGTCGATTTGACGAACACAAATTCGCCATGCACCCGGTGGTTGCGATCGAGCCAGGGAGCGACCACCATTGCCGCGACGATGCCGATGGTGGCCACGCGGCCGGACCTGCCGCAGCATGCCCAAAAGGCATTCGTCCAGCCGTCGGCGATGACCATGTCGCGGTCACGCCGCCAAAAAAGATACGCCGCCCAGGGGAGCGCGAGCGCCAAAATCGGATCGATCAGCAACAGGCATCCGGCCAGGAGCCCGCCAACCAGGGCTTTGCTCCAGGTGTGCCGGCCGCCGGGCCACGCCACCCAGGCCAACAGGGCCGTCAATACCAACGCACTCCACACGGCCACCTGGAAATGGGTGACCATATAAATATGGCTGGGATAGAGTGCCGCAAGCCAGCCGGCCGTCAAACCGAGAACCGGCCAATCGGCCAGCAGCGACCAACCGAGCCACACCACGCAGAGACCCAACAGCGTTCCGGCGACCGCCTGCAACACCTGCACGATCAGCAGGCTCACCGGAGATCCCACGCCGAAGCAGTAATATACAGCGGCCAGCAAACCTGGATAAAAGGGTGCTTGCTGGCTTGTGGGACCGAAGACGCCGAGAAAGGTGACGGAAAAGCCGCGGCCCGCCAGCAGGTTCTCGGCGATCTCACCGTGCTCGTAGGTGGTTCCGCCGGCCTGTTGGTGCGCGCCGACGAGCCAGATGGCCGCCAAGCGCAGGGCCAGCGCAACCAGAGCCAAGACAGCCAGGTTCGCGAGATTAAGGCGGCGGGACATGGGCGGCGATTCTATCGTCGCCCGGCAAACCGCGGCAGAGCAGTTGCCCACCACTGCCCATCGCTAACCGCTTGGTGTAGAATCCACGTGCTGGGCGTAGCCCGCTTGCTCCGCAAGCGGAAGGCCAGAAGGAGACCAAAATCATGTTTGCCCCGAAGTTATCGTTCTTGGCGTTGCTGCCGCTGTTGGTTCTGTCGCTGCCGGCGGCCGCCGTCGCCTGCCCCTTCTGCAATGCGCAGACCAAGACCCTCAGTGAAGAGATCGACTCGTCGGACGTGGTCATTATCGCCAAGCTGGTAAAAGGGCCGCCGAAAGAGGCGGTCATCGCCGGCAGTGCCGACGCCGAGGCGACCTTCGAGATCGTCCAGATATTGAAAGGCGGCGATGCCCTGGAAAAGAACTCCGCGCTGGTGGGACTCGCCCCCGACAGCCCAAAGCGGCCCCGTCAGTCGCGGCAAATTCGCGTGCTCTACTTCGGGCAGCAGCCGGTCGGGACGGAATTCCTGGTTTTCGGCGTCGACCCGAAGAAGGTGCAGTGGACGACTCCCAACGCCCTGTCTCCAAGGGCGGTAAAGTATGTGTCGCAGCTTGTGGGGCTGCCGAAAAGCGGGGCCGACCGGCTGACGTTTTTCCAGGAGTATCTGGAAGACGACGAATCGCTCCTGGCCACCGACGCTTATGACGAGTTTGCCCGTGCCCCCTACGCCGAAGTCAAACAGCTTAAGCCGCGGATGCACCGCGAGCAGCTTCTGAAGTGGATCAAGAACCGCGATGTGCCGGCCTCGCGGCGGCGGTTGTATTTGACCATGCTCGGCGTGTGCGGGCAGGCCGACGACCTCGCCGTGCTGGAGCAGATGATCAAATCGAGCGACCGGCAGGTGCGGACCGCGCTGGACGCGATGGTGGCCTGCTATCTCATTTTGAAGGGTCCCGACGGCATGCCGCTGATCGAAGACCTGTTCCTGAAGAACAAGGACGCCGAATATACCGACACCTACGCCGCCATCATGGCCGTGCGGTTCCTCGGCCAAGAGACGACGGCGGTGCCCAAAGAGCGGCTGCTGGCCGGCCTGCGGGCCATGCTCGACCGGCCGCAGCTTGCCGACCTGGTCATTCCCGATCTGGCCCGCTGGCAAGATTGGAGCGCCATGAAAAAGCTCGTGGAGCTGTTCAAGAACGCCGACGAAGAATCGTCGTGGGTCAAAGTGCCGGTGGTCAACTACCTTCGGGCATGCCCCAAACCGGAGGCGAAGGCCTACCTTGCCGAACTCGCCAAGCTCGATCCGGAGAGCGTGAAGCGGGCCAACAGCTTTTTCCCGTTTGGAGCGGCCGCTCCGGCGGTGCCCGCGGATAAAGCGACCGCCAAGCAGCCCCAGGTGCCCGCGCCGGACAAATCGGGCGGTGCCGCCTCCGACGCCAAGCCGGCCAAGGCGAACGGTTCGAGCGGCAGCAAGAGCGACAAGGGTCCCAAGCCCGGCCAGTCGTCGTCGAACGATCGGGCGGTGGTGGTTCCGGCGTTGATCGGCGCCGTGGTGGCGATGGCCGAACAGACGGCCGCGCCGGAGGAATCCGCCGAGCGGCCTGCCGTGCAGCAAGACCCCGTTGCGACTACACTGGATGATGCGGAACCGGCCCGTCCCGAAGCGGCCTGGCCCGAAGCGGCTTCCGACGGCGAATCGCGGCAAACCGCTCAGGCCGCTGCGCCAGGCGTGGTTCCCGCGGCAAGTCGCCGCGCACGCCAACCCGAGGCGAACCGCTGGCAGGTGGCCTTCGTAGCATTAGGGGCGGCAGGGGTGTTGTTTGGCTTGATGTTTACCATTTTGCGTCGCAATTGAACATGAGCGTTGACGTTCAACAAGATCGCGAATTGACCGCCGACGACTATCGGCAGTATCGGGCACTGAGCAGCCTGGCGGTGATCAGCCTGGTGGCGGGCGTGCTATCGTCGCTGGTTTTTCTCGACTGGATGCTGGCCGCCATCCCGATGATCGGCATCGTCGCCGGCATTCTGGCCTTGCGACAAATCCGATCGAGTCCCGAGGCCTACACCGGCGAGTTGCTGGCCCTGCTGGGCACGGTGCTCTGCGCCGTGCTGTGGACCGGGGGCTGGTCGCGGCTGGCCTACGTTCGGGCCACCGAAGTGCCGCCCGGCTACGAACGCATCAGCTATGATGATCTGCAGCTCGATCCCGCCCAGCCGATGGTGTTCCCGCCCGAAAAGGCCCAGGAACTGAACGGCAAAAAGGTGTTCATCAAGGGCTTCGTCTATCAGCCGACGGGCGGCCAGACGACGGGCATCAAGCGATTCATCTTGGTGCGCGACAAGGGGCAATGCTGCTTCGGCGGCAATCCGAAGATCACCGACATGATCGAGGTCAAGCTGCAGGGCGACCTGGAGGCCGAGTTCAACATGCTTCCGCGCAAGCTGGCGGGCACGTTCCGCATCGCTCCGGGTCTGAGCATGCACGGCCTGGCCGGCGCCTTGTATCACCTCGACGCCGATCACTTGGAATAGGACGGAATGGATCTCGCGCCGTACGTCGCATTTGCCGTAGGGTGGAGCAAGCGAGCTTGCGAGCGCCGGCCCACCGTAAACGACGTCGCCATCGGTGGGCCTGATTCGTTGCTCGTCATCGCTCTGGCGGCCGTACTTGCCACGAGCGGGTGCGGCGGCGGCAACGCCCCCGCGATGACCGCCGATTCGCCGCAGAAAGCGACCACGAGCGCCGCGTCCAAATCGCAGGCCGCTCCTTCCAAAGCGAAAGCCGACGAAAGTGCAAGCTCGCCTTCGGCGACCGCCGAATCCGCGCAGCCTCCCGAACCTGACCCGCAGCCGCGGCGAACGCGCGACATCAGTTTCGACGATCTGAAGTTCGACATCAACAAGGGCGACGCATTCCAGCGCTCGATGCTGACTGCGAAGATCGAGACGCTCGACGGCAAGCCGGTCCGCATTCGCGGCTTTATCTTGCCCAGTTTCCTGCAGACGGGGCTGACGCAGTTCGTTTTGGTGCGCGACAACATGTCGTGCTGTTTCGGACCCGGTGCGGCCCTTTACGATTGCATCATCGTGGAGATGAAGCCGGGCAAGTCGACCGACTACAGTCTTTATCCGGTGGCGGTCGAAGGCATCTTTTCCGTCCAAGAGATGCTCGACCCCGACGGCAAGACGGTGGCCGTGTTCCATCTCGACGGCGAGTCGGTGCGTTGAACTAGTACGGCTAGTCGCCGCGCATGTACCCCCAGTCGCGCTCGTTGGCGTAGTACCGTTGATGCGCCGTATTGTGCCAATGCCGCCGCGCTCCAAACCAGCCCCAAGGATAGGTCGGCACCGCCTCGACGTTCTGCCGCCATAGAATCTGACCGGCCGGCGGCACCTTCTTCATCAGGCCCTTGGAAACCGGCGGCGTGCCGACCACAACCGGATCGACCACGATGTAATGCCGCGTCTCGGGCGCGTAGGTATCGCTGGGATAGGGCGCCTGACTGCGGCGCGCCCAATGCGGCAGCCCTGCGTCGGCGACGCCGCCGCAGATGAGCGTGTAGGCAAAAACCAGGATTGTGGCTCGATCGACCATGCGCGGCACCTCACGTCGGTAGGGATCGCCCTCCGTGGCGTTCCGCAATCCAGCCAGCGGGCTTACCAACTCGTCGGCCGCGGAACGCCACGGAGGGCGTTCCGTACAGATACCCGCCTGCCGAAAATCTGGTCACAGGCCTGCCCGCCCTACCACTTTATCGGCAGCCTCGCGCCCGTCACGCCAACCCGATCGTCTACCAATAAAAGCCGCCGGCGGGCGTGGCGAGGCCCATTCCGTAGCCTGCGTAGCCGTAGTAGCCTGGGAAGCCATAGAAGCCCGGCGGCGAGTACAGCCCGCCCATTCCCGGATACATGAAATAGGCCGGACTGGGCTGATAGGCCCACGTCTGATTGAACAGCCCCGGATAGGGATAGCCGAAGATGCCATAGCGATAAGGTTGACCGAAACCGCCGAAGGTGTAGCCGGCCCCGCCGCTACCGAAGGCGCCGAAGTGGTAGGGAAACGCGAAACCGCCGAAGCCGGTCCAAAACGGGCTCGAGTACCCGCCATAGTACGAATTGTTGTAGTAAAAGTATGGATTATAGACCGACCACCCGGTGCGGAGCGGATAGTAACGGTACGGATAGAAGTACCGCGGTCGGTAGAGCCAGGGCGGGTAGTTGGTCGGTCCGTAGGCGGCGCCAACCCCGTAAGGATGACCGCCATAGCCGTAACCCGCGTAGGATCCATAGTTGCCGTAGCCGATGAACGACGGGTTGTAGTACGGATAAAGCGCCGTGTCGACGGCCGGCTCGTTGCCGTTGCCCGCACCCGTCTGGGGGCGTGCCAGCGAGTTTCGCCGTGAGTAAAGATCGACGGCGGGCTCATCGCTGTTGCCCACGCGCGTCCCCGAGCCACCGAGATCGATCGGTTGGTAGTTGCGAATCACCGCCGGCCGCGTGATCGGCGCGCCGGCCAGCACCTGTGCGTCGTATTCGCTGATCCACCGTTTTCTGGCGGCCGCTTGCTGAGCCGCGGCGTGATCGGCAGCCATCAACAAGATAGCCGACAACAACAAGGCTGTGCGAAAAGCAAACATCGGATTACATGATGTAGGGTGGGACCAGCGAGCTTGCGAGCGCCGGCCCACCATCGGCGCTCATGGTGGGCCGGCGCTCGCAAGCTCGCTGGTCCCACCCTACGATTTTATTCCCCCGCACCGCCCGCGGCTACATCCACTGCCGGATCACGCGGCCTTCGTTCAGCCGCATCGGGCGGCCGTCGGCGGTGTAGTGGATCAGGTCGAGGGGAATGCCCAGCTTGGTGTAAACCGTCGCTGCCAGATCTTCGGTGAAGTATTCGTCGGCGGTGGCGTAGCCCCCTTCGCCGTCGGTCCGCCCGATGACCGTGCCGCCGGGCATACCCGCTCCCGCTGCCAGAATAAAACCGGCCGTCGACCAGTGGTCGCGCCCGACATCACATATTGGTCGGCGGTGCCGTGACTGCCGTTGCGCGGATTCCAGCTTCGCAAAATCGAAAACCGCGGCAGCTCTTTGGCCAGTCGCGGCACGACCTCGGTGAACTTCACGCCCGGCACGGCCGTGTCGATCGCCTGATACGGGCCACGGACGCTGGCCGGCGCTTCCGGTTTGGGATCGAAGGTGTCGTGATGGCTGGTGCCACCCTGCGTCCAGATGAGGATGCAGTTGACCTCGGCCGATGCCCGGCTGGTGGCGGCCGCGGCCCGGCGGCCGGCCAGCAGTTCCGGCAGCGACAGCCCCAAACCGGCCAACGTGCCGACCTGCAAAAAGTGGCGGCGCCGCACCGCTTGGCAATCGCGTGTGATACCGCTCAGTAGGTTGAGCATCGGTGGTCCTCGCTTCGACGGTTATTTCTTGGCCGGCTGCTCGGTGGCCCGGCCGGCGACTTCCTTTTGCACGTCGACCTTCTCGGAGCCGGTGAGATCGGCCACCTTGCCGGCCAGCTTGTTGGCCAGCAGGCCGCTGGGATCGCAGCCGGCGGCGATCGACACGATGCGGCCGCCCTTGCCGATCAAGAAGTTCGTGGGCATGGTCTTCGTCTTGAACACGTTCCAACTATCGCCCTTGGTATCGACCGCATAAAGCATGTTGAGCTTCTTCTGCTTCACATAATCGGCCACTTTCGCGTCGGGCTCCTTGAAAACGGCCAGGCTGATCAGTCCCTTT
The DNA here is from genome assembly GCA_035533075.1 of Pirellulales bacterium. Taxonomy (NCBI): domain Bacteria; kingdom Pseudomonadati; phylum Planctomycetota; class Planctomycetia; order Pirellulales; species Pirellulales bacterium. The sequence goes on from DATLUO010000054.1 coordinate 41,583, forward strand.
CCCTCGTAGGCTTTGTGCAGTTCCTGAAAGTAGGCCAGCTCTTTGTCGCAGCCCGAACAGCCGCAGGTGAGCCGCACCAGCACGGGACCTTTGGCGGTCAGCTCGGCGAGCTTGATCTCTTTGCCGTCGGCGTCTTTGATGGCGAAGTCGGGTGCCTGATCGCCCACGGCCAGTTTCGCTTCCGGTTTGCCGTCGCCCGCGGCCTCCTTCGCTTTCGGCTCGGCCGCGCCGGCCGCAAGAGAAAAAACGCACACCACACTGGCCAGAGTTCCAAGCAAGGTCGTCCACGGGCGGGTCATAAGGTTTTCCTTTGGGAGAGGAGGGAGGCGGGTCCAATACGCATCAATCTACATTGATCGGTCGTGCATGGCAAGCGCGACGAGCGGCGCACTAGCCCGCGTGCTCCCACGGCCCGGCCCGCGGAACGAGTACACCTGGAGTCTTCCCTGCCATCGGCTCTTGAGCCAAGTGCGGATGAATCGCCGCAGCGGAGGCACGAGCAGCAGCACGCCGACGACGTCGGTCAAGACGCCGGGCGTGATGAGCAACAATCCGGCAATCAAGATCAGCAGCCCGTCTTGGATGGAGTCGGTCGGCATCTGGCCACGGGCCAGCTCGTCTCGGATGCGGCGCCATGCCCGCCAGCCCTGGGAACGGATCAACCAGGCCCCCAATACGCCGGTGCCGATGACGAACAGCATCGTCAGTCGCCAATCGGTGTGGGCGCTCAGCCAGACCAGCAGGGTCAATTCGACCAGCGGCAGCAGGGTGAACAGCAGAAGGAGACGGAACAGCACGCGGGCACGTTGTGGGGCGATGGAAATCGTCTGTCTCCATTGTACCGACCCTCGCAATGCCGGCTCGAACGTTTATAATGTTCGCCTATGATGCACTCGGTTCAAATAAAGCGGCCTCATCGGCTCGAATCGCTCTGCGCCCTCGGCATGCTGTTTGGCCTCTGGCCGGACGCGGCGCACGGCGCGGAAGATGTCGGGAAACTCGTCGCGCAGTCGCGGGCGGCCTGGCAGGCGGGCGATACCGCACGGGCGGTTGAGCTGGCAACCATGGCGGTCGAAGCCGGCCCGGATGACGCCGCGACCTACGTGTATCGGGGCTCTTTATACGAAATGCAACGAAAGCACGCCGAGGCCGTGGCCGATTTCGACCGGGCCATCGAACTCGATCCCCGCAACGCCGAGGCCTACGATCATCGCGGCAGCGAGCGCTTCAAGCAGGGGCGGTTCGCCGAATCGATCGCCGACTTCGACCGGGCGATCGCGTTCGACCCGGCGCGTGAAGCGGGCCATTGGAAGCGGGGCATCTCGTATTATTACATGCGGCGTTATGACGACGGCCGCAAGCAGTTCGAGCATTATCAGACCGTCGACAACAACGACGTCGAAAACGCCGTGTGGCGGTTCCTCTGCATGGCGCGGCAGGACGGCGTGCCCGTCGCCCGGCGCGAGTTGCTCAAGATCAAGCAAGACCGGCGGGTGCCGATGATGGAGATTTACGCGTTGTTCGCCGGGCAGGCGACGCCCGACCAGGTGCTGGCCGCCGCCCGTAGCGGCGACCCGCCGCCCGACGAGTTGCGGACGCGGCTGTTTTACGCCGACATCTACTTGGGGCTCTACTACGAGGCCTTGGGCGAAGAAGCGAAAGCCCGCCAGTTCATCGAGTCGGCTGCCCAGCGTGAGATTTCGCACTACATGTGGGACGTGGCCAAGGTGCATGCCGAACTGCTGAAGCGGCCCGGCAAGTAAGCGGAGAGTGGGGGCGACTTGACGTTGACCGTGGCCGGGGGTTGGATAGAATCGACTGTTCGGCAAAGTCCCTCGCATCGGGGCGTAGCTCAGCCTGGCTAGAGCGCTACGTTCGGGACGTAGAGGTCGCACGTTCAAATCGTGTCGCCCCGACTAACTTAAAGCCTTGTGAGATAACGACTTGCAAGGCTTTTTTCGTTGACACAAAGAGCGGCCGTTTCTGCCCTGACACAATTTCTGACACAATTTAGTACGGGTTTCCGTCAGGGGTTCTGGCCGTCCGCCCCTCCCCTTTCTTCGCCATATCGGCCGCAAGGCCGCTCACGCGGTCAATTGGCGGAGGAAATGTCTTAGGGGTCTGCCCCCAGACAAGCCGCTAGGGCGATGCCCAGCCCGGCCAATTCTTGATCCCGACCCCGCTCCTCGCTATGATCGGATCGCTTTCCCCTTCTTGGAGCGATTCCTATGGCAGACTGGTTTTATAAGGTAATGGGCGAGGAGTACGGGCCAATATCGTCGGCCGAACTGAAAGAGAAGGCGGCAGACGGAACGATTGACCAATCGAGTTTGATTCGCAAGGGACGCGACGGCGATTGGATTAGTGCCCACAAGACGAGTTTGTCTTTCGGCGGTCCAGTGGTGGCTATCGACACGAGCAAGGCGAGGATGCCTCGCGTCAAGCCTGCCGCCCCGGTGGAAACGGCCAAGCCAGCCAAGCGGTCAACTGTTACTAAGTTTTGGTGGGCGATTCCTGCCGCCCTCGCGTTAATCGCCATTCCCGTGATCGTCTTTTTTGCCATAGCCGAAAAGCCAGAAGTCGCGTTCAAGAGGTTAATCAAGCCGAAGGTTGACAAAATACAAGAACAAACTATCAAGGCGGGATCGGTGCAGTATAGGGTTGGTGCTATGTCGTATGACATCAAAAAAACTGATTCGCTTGTCTCCCCATACTTGGCCGTTCTTCGCTTCATACTAGGCATGACCAACTCTAACAATCCAGACGACCACTTCAGAAACAGCGGGGGACACATGGAAGTTAATTACGCATTCCAAGATGGAAGTTGGAAACTCGTTAATGCAACGCATCATCAATATCAAGGAGATCGGAAGGAAGAGCTACGGAAGTACGGAGTAAGGGAACGCGAGCTTGCGGACATTCCCGACTTCCTTGATTGGCCTTGCACTGATGTTGCCCAAGATTTGGGGCTTGGCCTGCCATGATGGCTTCGCCGTAGGCGAACCCTAATTGACGGAAGAAACCTAGGGCGGTAGGCTGTTGGTTTTAACCCCTCTAAGGTGCCGTCATGCTTCAGCCAAGAGTTAGAGCGATCGCGTTGGCCCCTCCAACCCCCGGACAAGGTATCGTCGTCGATACGAATACAGTTGGAGAATCCGAAATCGAGCAGTTGAAGGCCGCGAACCTCATCATCGACGATCAGGGGTGGATATTCAACAGAGAAGAGGTTGAGCGGTTACACAAAGAACGCAAGCGGCTCGCTTCCCTCGTTTTTCGCAAAGAAGAACGTTTGAAAATCGAAAAGACTGGTGACGACGTATCTGTGAGTCTGAAAGGGCATCCGCGACACATTGAAAACGGCCGTGAGTCCGTTGTGATTTTGGCCTACCTTCTTTCCGACGTTGGCCTAGATGTAGGTGACATATTGGAAGTGCGACATGATGAAGAAAGCACTCTAGCTTTTATCGTTCGCCATGCTAGCGAAGACGACGTTAACAAACACTACCAACGTTTTTGCGAACCCAAACCCACCTAACTTTTCTCGCCAATTCCCTCCCCCCGTCCCCCGTACACGGCAGCCTACCTGAGCGGCCAGACTATGCCTTCCGGCCGATTACACCCCCTCGAAACCGCGATAAGTAACCAGACTACAGCGAGGTTTCACGCGATAACCTCGCACGCGAGGGGTTGCCCTATTGGCCGTAGGCCAAAAAAAAACCCCTTGCCCTATTGGCCATAGGCCAAAGGGGAGGGGCTTCGTTGGCCGTAGGCCAAGGCGAAAGGACACTTAGGTTTTTGCAAGCAGCCTAACGTGCCTCGCAACTAGCTTGACGTAGTTTGCTAGTTGCTTGCGTTCCATGATGACGTAGCGTTCCGCGTATGGAACGCTCAGAATGACCTTGGAACGCTTGCCGCTCATATCGTGGTGGAGCATCCGCCCCGCCTTAAAAGTCGCCCCTACGCGGCCTTCGTCGGTCATTGCGAAGACCTTCGCGGCACGTCTGCCGCGTAACATCCTGCCGTTTCGGATTCCGCCCTGAAACCTCAATTCCACTTCCATAGCACAATCCCTTTCGTGAGAAAAACACCGGATAGCCCGTAGCGTGCCGTTCCTGTCAACGGCACGTTGACGGGGCATCCTACGCCCGTTGCAAAACCCGCATAACCTGCGTTGGGTTCCACGGTTTGCCCCTCCGCGTTGTATGGCCCTCGCTGTTGAGCGAATCGGCAATCTGCTGTAGTGTCTGCCCTACCCCTCGCGATGCCGTCATACGCTCGTATAGGTCGCTATACGCCTCATTCGCTTGCTTTGTGATAACCTTGCTGGCGGCTTGTCGCCCCTTTGCCAAGCCTCGCAATCGAGAGTCTTCGCGGCCGTTCCAATGGCCTTCACGGGCGGAGCCTAAGCGTTGACCACGTGCCATAGCAGCCGCTAACGCGGCCTTCGTTCGCTCCGATATGCGTATGGCTTCATCTTCAGCGACCGCAGCGAGGATGTGGATAGTCAATCGGTTTGCGTGCGGATTGTCGCAAGCGATGAAGTCTACGCCCGTTTCCATTAGCGTAGACGTAAAGGCGACGTTGCGAGCAAGTCTATCGAGTTTGGCGACTACCAACGTCGCTTGTGACCGCTTAGCGTGCGGTATGGCAGCGAGCAATTTCGGCCGCGTTTTGCTCTTGCCCGATTCAATCTCGGTGTACTCGGCAATGATGGTTGCGTTATGCTGGCTTGCTAACGCTTGCACGGCCGCACGTTGGCCTTCCAATCCTAGCCCCGACTCTCCCTGTCGTGGTCGCCTTGCACTGGCTCAACAAATACTACGGCCATACCCCGGCCGCGAAGTTTGGCCCGCTGGCGTTGAAGGCGTTGCAAATGCGGATGGTCGAGGCGGGCCAAAGCCGGCGCTACGTCAACGACAACATCGACCGCATTCGCCGCTGTTTGAGTACGGGGGGCGGGTTCGCCACGCGCGAGCTTTATAGCGATGCCGATGAAGTGATTTTCGACGCCATGCGGCCGGCGATTCTCACAAGCATTGTTGAACTGGCGGAGAAAGGCGACTTGCTGGATAGGTGCCTGCCGGTGAGCTTGCCGCCGATTGGTGAAGATCGGCGCCGCGACGAAAAGACCTTGTGGGCGGAATTCGAGGCCGCGCGCCCGAAGATTCTGGGCTCGCTGTTCGACGCCGTGGCGGGAGCGTTGCGAGACTTGCCGCGGGTGAAGCTTGTGCGGCTACCGCGCATGGCCGACTTCGCCAAGTGGGCGACGGCCGCCGAACGGGCGCTTGGCTGGCCGCCTGGCACGTTCATCGCCGCGTACACTCGCAACCGCGACGCCGCGAACGAACTGGCCCTTGAAGCATCGCCCATCGCGGGCCGGCTGTTGGAGCTACTGGCCAAAGGCGAATGGGAAGGCAAAGCCGGCGAACTGTTGAGCGCCCTCGACGAAAGCTATGGCAGCGAAACGAAACGGCCGCCGGGCTGGCCCAAGAATCCGCGCAGTATGTCGGGCCATTTGCGCCGGCTGGCACCATGCCAGCCGCGGCCGATCGCTTCGCCGATTGGATACCCCGGCGGGCCGCCGATGGCACTTTGGGATGGGAAGCCCCGGACGTGCCAGAAGCAAGCCGCTGGTGGGCACGATCGACATTCGACGCGCTGCCGACGTGGCCGCAAAGGCATTCACCCCTTGAACCGTAACCGCCTACAATTTCCGTAGGCGTGCGACCGTCGGCGGGCTGCCGCGGTCGAACTGGCCTTTTTACTCTCAACACGGAACAACGCATGGCAATCAAGCACGCGCTTACGATCGAACAGCAGAACGCTATCGACTTGCTCGCGACGGGCAAGACCGACTTGGAAACGGCCGAAGCCGTCGGCGTGCGTCGTGGCACCGTGGCCAAGTGGCGGTTGCACGACCCGCACTTTCAAGCCGCGCTTAACGCCCGCCGGCAAGAGGTCTTTGGAGCGGTGGCCGACAAGCTCCGTTCGCTGGCGCCCAAGGCCGTCGATGCGCTGGCCGCGGCGATGGAAGGCGGCAACGTGTCGGCCGCCGTGGCGATTTTGAAGGCGACCGCACTCGACAAGCTGGCGCGGCCGGCCGGCCCGACGGATGGCCAGCAAATCATCGACGGGATGGTCGAGGCCCGCTTCAAGGCCAAATGCTCCGCCAAGGAAAATGCCTACATGGGGATCTTGACCAGCAACCCCCTACGCGACGATGCCGCCGACGAAGCGGCCGCGCGTCAGGAAATCGAGGCGGAAATCAAAGCCCGGTTGAGCGGCGACGGGCAGTAGCGGCCAACAACGGCGATGCGTGTCGGTAGGGTTGATGGCCGCACGCGAGCAACCTGCGGCCGGCTCATCGGCAATCGGCCACTTGTGTCGTTGCTAGTCGGCGACCAATTCAAATGGGCTAGCTATCGTGCGCTTCCCGAATCGGCGCAAAAGCTCGACTTCGTCGGAATCGTCAATTGCCTCGCTCTTCACGATGTCGCGAACGGATGGCTGTTTCAGGCTCGGCAATCGCATCACGAAAAAGGGCCATAGCTCGTCCGACTTGTAAACCTTATCGACGTCGGGAAACTCGACAATGGGGCGCAGCTCGCCGGACCTGCGAAAATCGTCGGTATAACGAAACGTCCATTCGCCGTCGGCTGCACTGAGAATCCCGATTGTCATGCCCTTAAAGCGAAGTTGGAAGTCGGCACGTGCGTCAGGGGGCGCGCGGAGCTTCTCGTCTTTGCCCATCCAGCTTTTCAGCAATCTCAAAAAGCTACTCGTCCCAGCCATTGGCTGTTGTGCTCCGTTCGGTTGCCCGCCTGCTACGAAATCGCATTCAAAAACCGGTCGTGCCGACTCTCCAGGCAACGCATCACGAGCGCCCGGCGTGCGTCGGTCATGAGCGGACCAAACTCATCCTCTATAAGTCTACCGCACAAAGCCAGAGGTTCGCGCCTGGCAAGCGTCTCCAAATGGCCCCTAAACTCAGGAGAATCCTGGTAGATCCCCGACACCAATTCAAAATGCCCTATCTTTGAGTTCGTCATCGTCCCACCCTATTTGAGGGACGCTCCGATCAATGTAGGCATCCAACATATCGGGATCGGCCAGTATTCGTGCCACTTTTTCCTCGCTCACGTTCCAAAACATCGCACGCGCCGTATCGTAAACCGGCGAAAAACGCGGGGACGGCTTCTTTGTGACGGGAACGATGAATCCCCAATTGGCCGGGTGCCGGTCATTATTGCCGACGAGCGCATCGAAGGCCAGCATTTCGACGACACCGGGCAGAATCTCGTCCGCATGGTCCGGGAAAGCGAATTTGATTGCCGCCAAGACGGTTTGGAAGGTGTAGAACACCTGCTCCTGGCGTGCCGCTGCAATCGCCTCCACCGTCTCTTCGTCGAGATACTGCTTAAAGACTTCAATACCATGCACAAGTGATTCTTCGCCGCGGCGGAGAAAATACTTGCTCAGGAGCCGGACCTGCGTTCCGACGATTCGCAGTTGCGTCGTCGCCATCTTCATACCGAAGGCTTCACCTATCCTGGTCAGAAGGTGCTCCGTGACAGATTCGTTCGGGTAGGACTTAGAACCAACCTTTGCGATGAAGTACGGCCAGAAGCGAATTGCTCGTCCTGGTTGGCCCGGCGTGTATTCCTGCATGCGAATAAAGCTTTTGGGAGCATCGCCGCCTATCGAATCTGCGGATTCAACGCAGTAACGATCCCGCCTTAGTGGTTTGATGATCGAAGCCCAGTTCTGCTGAAACTCAGAGAACCGCCTGATAGGCTCGTCTTTGATCGTATCCGGCATGGCCTTTATCACGACTCCGGGTTAATCCGTGCGCGACTCGTTTCGTGCCACGCGACACGCTGGGCGCATGCGAGGTTGCAAGCGATTAAACCGCATTCCAGCACCGCCCTTGTTGGTTGTATTTGGAACGGAGCGCTCACCGCGCCGGCGCTCGGGCAAGGTTAAGCTCCAAAAGCTTGGCCAAGATGTCGTCGTGGGCTAGATCGGCGGGCCAGCCGTAGGAGGCGAACACCGCTTCGTCGAGCCGGCGATGGGCATTGGCGAGCCACGCGGGCCGCTGGTTATAGAGGTTGGTCAAAGTCCGCTTGCCAAGCTCTTTCGCGCACTCGGCATCAACGGGCACCAGCCGGCGATAGTGAACCGTGCCGACGCCGCGGCTGTTCGGATTTTCGACGTACCGCGCCCAAGGCCCATCGACCGAACCGGGAAACGTCAAAACTTCCTCCCGCGTCCATTCGGGCGGGTTGAGCCAGCCGTTGCGCAGTTGATCTAGCCCATGTTTGACAGGTCTCGGGTCGGCAATCGCCGTAAGTGCTTATTTTCCAACGGCCGGCAGGGTGATTGGCGAAAAAGCGTAGTGACAATAAAATGGCTTCCGAAAATGGTTTTATCCTGATAACGCCTTGACGT